>NZ_JBVJCT010000014.1:0-4595 GCF_055588305.1 Streptomyces sp. NPDC042002
TTCCCCCCCTTTTACCACCCCCCCCCCCCCCCCCCCCCCCCCCCCCCCCCCCCCCCCAAACCCCCCCCCCCCCCCCCCCCCCCCCCCCCCCCCAACAGGGACGCTCAGGCGTCGGGGGCACGACCGGAAGGATCAGTGGTGCCGGGCCCGTTCGCCTAGGTGCGCCAGCACCGCGCCTGCCATGGCCTCCTGACCCTTGGCGTTGGGGTGGGCCGGAGCGGCGGGCGAGGTCGGGCGCAGCGGCTCGATCCAGCGATCGGCGGGGGCCTTGCACATGTCGTGGCCCACGGTCGGCCCGTAGGTGTCCACGTACTCGGCCCGGTTCAGGAACGCCACCGTGCGGAGCATCAGGTTGAGCCGCTTGCCGGTGTCCCGCAGGTAGGGGAAGTCCTTCGCGGCGAACGGAACGGTCGGATAGCAGCCGCTGCCGTCGTCGGGCAGGAGGTCGGGGTAGCCGACGACGACCACCCTGGCGTGCGGCGCCCTGGCGTGGATCTCGCGCAGCACCCGGGCGACCTTGGGGGCCGTTTCGAGGATGTTCAGGGTGAGTTGGTCGTAGCCCGCGGCGCCGTAGTACTGCTGGCAGGGATTGCCCGAGAGGTCCTTCGAACTGAGCCCGGCGCAGGTGGCGATGATCGGGCCGAAGCCCATGTCGTTGCCGCCGATCTGCAGGGTCACCAGGTCGGTGCCGTGCTTCACCGCGTTCAGCTGGGGTCCGTTCGTCCCCTGCGCCTTCCACATCTCGTCGGTCTTCGCTCCGGAACAGCTGACGTCCGTGAACGAGGCGACCTTGCGCGCGGCCGCCGTGATCGAGGGATAGTTGTGGTCGGAGCGCGCGCAGTTCGCGTCGACCTGCTGAGGTATCAGAGGCCCGGACGTGTACGAGTCGCCGAGCGCGACATAGTCGACGCCATGCGGTGCGTGCCCTTCGCCCGCCGCGGCGGGAGTCGCCGCCGCGACGCCGGCGACGAGCGCGCAGCTGCTCAGCGCGGCCCCCAGCGCCATGGCGCCCCGTCGCCTCGGGACGTCATTGTCCGGACGCGTGTGATGGTTCATCGTGCCCCTCCCGTGAAGCCATGACGGCCTGCTGAACGGGTACCGGCTTTCCCGCGGCGCACAAGGGATCGTGGCGTCGCGGCAGGCCGGACGGCTCCTGCCCGGCAGACCCAACCTGGTCTGTATACCGGCCGGTAGGCCGCCGGACCAGAGTTTGATCGCCCTCCACTTGTCCAACTCTCATCCACCGCCCGCTGGTTCAGTCCACGTACAGGCCTCCGGCGCGGGTGGTGCGGACGGTGCGGACGGCTCAGACGGCGCGGGGGCAGCGTCCCCGAACCGGATGGTGAAGTCGTTCAGGGCCAGGCTGAGCAGGGGCCGGCGGCGGCCCAACTCCCGCAACGGGCCGCCTTCGTGTGTGGTCCAGCGCGCCTTTGCCGTTCGTACCGTGGAGCGCGAGCGGACGGAGCTGGTCTTGAGTCCGCCGTCGAGGGTCTGCGTGACCCGATAGGTGAGCGGCCAGCGGCCCGGTATCCGGCGGCCGGGCTCGAAGGCGGCGGTGGCCAGCACGTCCTTGTCCGTCGCCGCGCCGGCCCGTACACCGGTGGTCCGGTCGATGTCGAAGTCCGCCATCTCCTTGGGGATACCCCACAGTTCGCGGCCGCCCGCCATCGAGGCGGCGCTGTCCACCCAGATGTCGGTGATGCAGACACGGGGGCGGCTGCCGTCCCGTACGAGGACGGCGCGAAGCAGTTCGTTGTAGCGCAGGACGCTGTCGTTCTCGTAGACGACCCAGGCGGCGCCGACCACACCGCGCCCGGCGACGGTGACCGGCCGGGTGCCGTCCGCCACGGGTGGCAGTTCGGGGGCCGGCACCAGCCACACCGACAGATACATCTGGCCGGCCAGGTGCCAGGGTTCCTCGGGGTAGGGCGTCACAGGGTGTCCTTTCCGGTGGGGGTTTCCAGCCGCAGCGCCGCCGGTGCGTCCGCGGGAACGGCCGGGTGCCTGGGCGGTACCGGCCGCACCCGGCGGTAGGGCAGGCCGGGTGCGGGCCGGGAGTCGTCCTCGCCGTGGTTGGGCCACAGGGCGACGGCCCGCTCGGCCAGGGCGGTGATGGTGAGGGAGGGGTTCACACCGAGGTTCGCCGAGATCGTGGAACCGTCGATGACGTGCAGCCCCGGATGTCCGTGCAGCCGGTGATAGGGGTCGACGACCCCGGTCTCCGCGGTCCCACCGACGGTGCATCCGCCGATGAGATGTCCGGTGGTGGGGATGTCGAACAGATCGGCCCAGGTGCCACAGGCCTGGCCGCCGGTCCGCTCGGCCGCTCCGCGGGCCGCCCGGTGTCCCGCGGGTATCCAGGTCGGGTTGGGCGTGCCCTCGCCGGGGCGGCTGGTCAGCCGTCTACGTCCGGTGAGGGTGCGGCGGAGGTACGTCGTCACGGAGTTGTCGAGGGACTGCATGACCAGCAGGACGACGGTCTGCTGGGACCAGCGGCGCGGGCTGTGCAGGCTCGGCAGGCCACGCAGATTGCGGGCCATCGCGACCAGGCCGACGAGCAGCCGGGAGCGGCCGGGGACGGGGTCGACGAGCATCGCGCCGAGCAGCCCGAGCAGATTGCTCCCACGGCCGTAGCGGACGGCTTCGACGTGCGTGTTCTCGTCGAGGTGCACGGAGGACGTGATGGCGACTCCCCGGCTGAAGTCGGTGCTCCTGTCCCTGGACCGGACGCCCAGGATGGCCTCGGAGTTGGTGCGGGTCAGCCTGCCGAGGCGGGGTGACACCCGGGGCAGCGAACCTCCGGCCCGCAGCCGGTGCAGCAGCCGCTGGGTGCCCAGGGCGCCCGCCGCGAACACGACGTGCCGGGCGGTCAGGGTCCGCTTGCGGCGGAGCGCCCCGCCACCGGTGCGTACCGACGTGACGGCCCAGCCGTCACCTTCACGGGTGACGTCGGTGACCGTGCGCAGGGCCAGCACCTCGGCACCCGCGCGCTCGGCCAGGCCCAGATAGTTCTTGGGCAGGGTGTTCTTCGCGTTGTGCCGGCAGCCGGTCATGCACGCGCCGCAGTGCAGGCAGGCGTTGCGCTCGGGCCCCGCCCCGCCGAAATAGGGGTCCGCGACGCGGGCGCCGGGGACGGCGTCGGGCGGCCCGAAGTGCACACCGACCGGCACGGCCTTGAAGGTGTCGGCGCAGCCGAGGTCGTCCGCCGTGTCCCTGAGGAGCCGGTCGGCGTCGGTGAGCACGGGGTTGGGGGTGACGCCGAGCATCCGGCGGGCCTGCGCGTAGTAGGGCGCGAGCTCGCTTCGCCAGTCGGTGATCCCGGCCCACGGCGAGCCCTCGTAGAAGGCGTCGGGGGGCTCGTAGAGTGTGTTGGCGTAGCCGAGGGAGCCGCCGCCGACGCCGGCGCCCGTGAGGACGAGCACGTCACCCAGCAGGGTCATGCGCAGGATGCCCGTGCAGCCGAGGCGCGGGGCGAAGAGATAGTCGCGCACATGCCAGGACGTACGGGGGAAGTCGGTGTCGGCGAAGCGGCGGCCGGACTCCAGGACCCCGACGCGATACCCCTTCTCGGTGAGGCGCAGCGCGGTGACGCTGCCGCCGAATCCGGAGCCGATGACGAGTACGTCGTAGTCGGGCGCGTCCATCAGGGCCCCTTCGGTACGAAGTCGGCGAGGACCGGGCCGATCAGGCGCGCGATGTTCGCCCGGCGGACTTCCGGGTGTTCGCCCGCGAGCCGCACGGGTCCTTCGAGGCCGGGTGTGTGGGCCGCGAGCGCGAAGTGCGGCAGCAGGACGAGCAGCAGGGACAGCAGGGCGTCGACGTCGGCGCCTTTGCGCAGGTCGCCGGTCTCGACCGCCCGCTCGACCAGGGGCCGCAGACCGGCCAGGTAGATGTCCTGCACCGGGGCGCGTACGGCGTTGCGGACGGCCGGGTCGAGTTCCATGTTGGTGGCGGCGGTGACCCCGCGCTCCAGCGGATGGCCGGCGAAGTAGTCGAGCCAGGCCTCCAGGGCGTCGGTGAGGTAGCGGGAGAACTCCGTGGAGCCGTCGTACCCGTCGAGCCAGGGCCGCATGGCGGCGTAGACGCGCAGGGAGGTCTGCTCGGCCACGTAGGCGAAGAGGTCGAGCTTGCCCTCGAAGTACTGGAACAGCGACCCCTTGGCCACGCCGGCCTCGCGGGCGATGACGTTGAGGCTTCCGGTGGAGTAGCCGTGGGTGCCGAACTCGTCCATCGCGGCGACCAGGACCCGTTCGCGGCGCACCGGTGGCAGACGGGTCCAGGTGGAAGTGGGCATGAGCGCTCCCGCGTATGACCAGGCGGTCATGTGACCGCCCGGTCATCGTCTGTGCGGCGACGACACGCTGTCAACGAGTCGGACAGGAAACGTTGTCGATCTCCCGGATGCGCGAACTCCGGCCCGCGTCACGGCCATTGACACAGCCTGTCGTCGCACAGCAGCCTGTGGACACCCGGTCATGTGGCCGGGTGGGCCCAAGAAGGGGAGGAAAGGGAAAGGGGGGGGGTTGTCGGGGGGGGCCCGTCCGGGATCGCCCCCTTCCAAGGTCTTTCCGGACACAGGATTGCGGACGAACTCT
>NZ_JBVJCT010000014.1:4604-54693 GCF_055588305.1 Streptomyces sp. NPDC042002
ACCCCCCCCCCCCCCCCCCCCCCCCCCCCCCCCCCCCCCCCCCCCCCCCCCCTCCCTCCCCCCCCCCCCCCCCGCGCCCCCCCCCCCCCAGGAAGGGGCGGACATGGAAAGGGTGTGTGTGATCGGGGCGGGCTCGTCCGGGATCGCCGCCTGCCAGGTGCTCGCGGCGCGCGGGATCGCGTACGACTGCTACGAGACCGGATCCGAGGTCGGCGGCAACTGGCGCTATCTCAACGACAACGGGATGTCGTCCGCCTACCGCTCGCTGCACATCAACACCTCGCGCCAGATCATGGAGTACGCGAGCTTCCCCATGCCGGAGGACTGTCCGGTCTACCCCGGTCACTTCCACATCGCCCGGTACTTCGACGGCTTCGTGGACCACTTCGGGCTGCGGCCGTCGATCACCTTCCGCACCGAAGTGGTGCGCGTGGAACCGGTTCCCGGCGGGTCGTGGAGCGTCACGACCCGCCACCGCGACTCGGGCGGGACGGCGGAACGGATCTACGGGGCCGTCCTGGTCGCCAACGGCCATCACTGGAAGCCTCGTTGGCCGCGGCCGTCCCTGCCGGGAACCGAGGAGTTCGCCGGCACGCAGACGCACTCGCACGACTACCGGACACCGGAAGCCTTCGCCGACCGACGTGTCCTCGTCCTCGGCATCGGCAACTCGGCCTGCGACATCGCGGTGGAGACCTCACGGGTGTCCCGGCGCACGGTTCTCGCCATGCGGCGCGGCGCGCACATCCTGCCCAAGTACCTCTTCGGTGTGCCCACCGACCATCTCACGGGTTCCTGGCTGGCGAGGGCTCCGCTGTCCGTGCAGGAGCAGGGCCTGCGGCTCCTGCTGCGGCTCAGCCGGGGCCGGCTGAAGGACTACGGGCTGCCGACGCCCCGGCACCGGGTGATGGGAGCCCATCCCACCATCTCCGACGACCTGCTGTCCCGCCTCGGCCACGGTGACATCGCCGTGAGGCCCGCTCCCGTACGACTGGAGGGCCACCGGGTGACGTTCGAGGACGGGAGCACCGAGGAGATCGACGCGATCGTCTACTGCACGGGCTACGACATCGCGTTCCCGTTCCTCAAGGACGAGGTGATCGACCCGTCCGACAACGACCTCGGCCTCTACCACCGGGTGGTCGCGCCGGACCGCCCCGGCCTCTACTTCATCGGGCTCGTCCAGCCGCTCGGCGCGATCATGCCGCTCGCGGAGGCACAGTCGCACTGGGTGGCGGATCTGCTGGAGGGCCGGTGCGCGCTGCCCGGACCGGAGCGGATGCGCCAGGAGACCGAGGCGTACCGCGCGAGGCTCGCGCGCCGCTATGTCACCTCGACCCGGCACACCATCCAGGTCGACGCGCAGGCCTATCTCCGGGAACTGCGGACGGAACGGCGCAGGGGCGCGGCCCGGGTCCGAAAGCAGGCCGCCGGCCACTGAGAACCCTGCGGAGCGCAGCGGAGGAGCGGAGGGGGACGTCGCCGAGTGCGATGCCCCCTCCGCTCATGCCCGGTGGCGGTGCCGCGCTTCCGACGTGCCCGCGACGACGAAGCCGGCCCACGGGGGCCGTGCGTTCCAACGCGCCCGCAGCGCCTTCCCGTTCTCCACCCCGAACCTCGCCGTCGTCGCCGCACCTCGCCCGACGTGATCCAGATCACCCGACCTGGGTGCATAGTGGGACCCCCGCCAGCGTCTTTCCCCAGGTGTACGAAGGTGGCAAGGGCGGGGACGGTGCGGATGGAACAGGCAAGAACCGAGGGGATCGACGGCTTCGACGCGTTCGTCGCGGCCCGTTGGTCGGCGTTGTTCCATCTCGCCCGCCTGCTCTGCGCGGGTGACCGGCACCGCGCCGAGGACCTGCTCCAGGAGGCCCTGGTCAAACTCTGGTTCGTCTGGCCGAAGGTCGCCGACGAGGCGCCCGAGGCGTACGTACGGAAGGTTCTGGCCCGTGCGGCCGCCCGTTCCGCACGGCGGCGGTGGTGGGGCGAACGCCCCGTGGAGGCACTGCCGGATCTGGCGCACACCGGGGACGAGTCCGCGGCCGTGGTGGAACGGTCGCGGCTGGAGGCGGCCCTCGCCCAGCTGCCGCCCCGGCAGCGGGCGGCCGTAGTGCTGCGCTACTACCAGGATCTGCCCGAAAGGCAGGTCGCGGAGGTCCTGGGCTGCCCACTGGGCACCGCCCGTTCCCACGCGTCACGCGGTGTGGCGCGGCTGCGCCAGATCCTGGCGGATGTCATCGAGCCGGTGGGGTGAAGGAAAACATGGACCACTTCGAGCGGGAGTTGGCGCGGATGATGCGCGACGCCCAGGAACACACCCCCTTCGAGCCCGCACAGCAGAACAGCCTCCGTGCCGGCGTGCGCGTCCGCCGCCGGGTGCGCGCGGCGCAGAAGGCCGCGAGCTGCGTCCTGGCGGTCGCCGCGGTCAGCCTCGGCCTGTTCCTGCTGCCGCACACCCCCGACCGCGACATGCCGCTGGGTCCCGTACCGCGGCCCACGAACAGCCCCGGCTCCCCGTACGTCACCCCGTCACCGACCCCGTCATCGAGTGGGACTCCCACCGAGTCGGCCACCGGCATCGCCGAGAACACCGCCGGGAACACCGGCCCGCCCGACACGCCTACCACGACAGGGAGTTCGACCTCGGTGTCCTCCGGCCCCGGGGGGACAGCGACGACCAGTGCGCCCGCCTCCGCGCCGGTGACGCCCAGCGAGACCCCGTCGTACTCGTCGACGTCGAGCCTCGACCATCCGTCGTCCTCGGCCGGATCGACCAGCACCCCGTAACTCCGGCACGACCTCCGCCGGGCCGCTCCCGCGGGCCGGTTCGGCCCGGGACAGGCTCCCGCCCCCACCGCCCGGCCCGCGATACCGGCCCTGTCCGCACAGCACCCATATCCGCACCCCGTCAGCGCGGTTCGGCCGTGAGCGTCTTCGGCCTGCCTCGCGACAACGCACAGAACAGGACGAACCATGACGAAGGCATTGCGGTCCGCTCCGCCGGACTTCGAGGGCTTCGCGGACTCCGAGGACCTCGAAAGGGGACTGCCCGTGGAGCGAAAACCCGGAAACCGGCGGCCCGTTGACCGCGAACCCGCTGACCGTCCGCTCGTTGACCGGCTGCCCGTCGGCCCCCTGCCAGTCCGCCTTCCGTTGCCGGCGGACCACACGGAACCCGTCCTGGACGTGGTCGTCCCCGTGTTCAACGAGGAAGCGGACCTGGAACCGAGCGTGCGGCGCCTGCACGCCCACCTGCGCGAGACGTTCCCGTACCCGTTCCGCATCACCGTCGCCGACAACGCCAGCACCGACGCCACCCCGCGGATCGCCGCCCGGCTCGCCGCCGACCTGCCCGAGGCCACGTGGATACGGCTCGACGAGAAGGGACGCGGCCGGGCCCTGCGCACCGCGTGGTCCGGCTCGAAGGCGCCGGTGCTCGCCTATCTGGACGTTGACCTCTCCACCGAGCTGAACGCTCTCCTGCCGTTGGTCGCCCCGCTGATATCCGGGCACTCCGACATCGCCATCGGCTCGCGGCTGGCCCGCGGCTCCCGGGTGACACGGGGTCCCCGACGGGAGATCATCTCCCGTTGCTACAACGCCCTGTTGCGGTCCGCTCTCGCCGTCGGCTTCTCCGACGCGCAGTGCGGTTTCAAGGCCATCCGCCGCGATGTCGCCGAGCGCCTGCTGCCCCTGGTGGAGGACTCGGGGTGGTTCTTCGACACCGAACTGCTGGTGATCGCCGAACGCGCCGGGCTGCGTATCCATGAGGTACCGGTCGACTGGGTGGACGACCCCGACAGCCGGGTCGACCTCGTGTCCACGGCCGTGGCCGACCTTCGCGGCATCGCGAGGATCGGCCGCGCGCTGGCCCGTGGCACGCTGCCGACCGCGCGGCTCGGGCGCGACCCCGAGAGCGGGCCGCCTGCCTCACTGACGGCTCAGCTGCTGCGGTTCGGCGCCGTGGGCGCGGTGAGCACGATCGGGTACGTCCTCCTCTACGCGGCGCTGCGCCCGGTGGCGGGGCCACAGGCCGCCAACGCGTGGGCGCTGCTGGTCTGCGCCGTCGCCAACACGGCCGCGAACCGGAGGCTCACCTTCGGGCTGCGCGGCCGCGGTGGCACACTGCGCCACCAGGTCAAGGGACTTGCCGTGTTCGGCCTCGGTCTCGCGCTCACCAGCGGCTCGCTGGCCGCGCTGCACCGCTGGACGCACGGACCCGGCCGATCCACCGAGATCATGGTCCTCGTCTGCGCCAACCTGGCCGCGACGCTGCTGCGTTTCCTGCTTCTGCGCACCTGGGTGTTCAACGCCCCCGCCCAGAACGACGGCACGGAAACCGGGCCGCGATGAACAACGCCGACCCCGCGAACACCCCGGCGGAGCAGAGCAACAGGCCCCGTACGGCTGCCCGTTGGCCCACCGTCAAACAGCCGGACGACACGAGCCCGGCCCACGGCACCGGCGCGACCCACGACACCCGCACGGCGTACGGCATGTGCTCGACGCACGACATCCGCGCGCAAGGCGAGGAGGTCACCCCGCTCACCTCCGGCACGCCCGCCGTCGCCTCGGCTCGCGTCCGTGTCCGTGTCCGCGTCCGCGCCCGCGCCCGCGCCCGCGCCCGCGAGAGCTGGACTCGGCTGTGCCGGGCCTCAGGACCGCACGGTCCGGTCCTCGCGCTGTACGGCACGATGAAGCTCATCGGCTTCTGCGTCTTCATGTACCTGCTGGACTCCTCCGGAGACTTCCGCAGGAAGAACCCCCGCTTCGGGGGCGGCGCCCATGTCTGGGACGTCCTGGCCACCTGGGACGGCTGGTGGTACCAGCAGATCGCGGCGCACGGCTATCACCCCGCGCTCGTACCGGTGCCCGGTGCCACCGGCCTGATCACCCTGGAGGGCAACTCCGCGGCGTTCTTCCCGCTGTACCCCGCTCTGATGCGCCTGGTGTCGTCCTGCACCGGGCTCGGTCTGCTCGGTGCGGGTCTGGTGGTCTCCGTCGTCGCCTCGTGCGTGGCGGCACTGGCCATCTACGCCGTGACCGCCCGGATCAGCGGCCGGCGCGCCGGGCTGGCCGCCGCCGGGCTCTGGGCCGTGTGGCCCGGCTCTGGCATGGAGTGGTCCGGCTACTCGGAATCCCTGTACGTCGCCCTGGCCGCCTGGGCCTGCTACGCCGTCATGCGCCGGAACTGGCTCACCGCAGGCCTCCTGACCTGCGCCGCGGGCCTCACCCGGCCGACGGCCACCGCACTGATCGCGGCACTCACCCTCGCCGTACTCATGGAACTGCTCCGGCACAGGCACGCGGTGCGCCGTCGGGAAGACTCCCCCGCGCCGGACGGGACAAGGCGCCTGGACGCGCTCCTGCGCCCGCTGGCGGCCGTCGTGATCGCCCCTGTCGGCCTGGTCGGCTATCTCGGCTGGGTGGGCTGTCAAATGGGCGACTACGGCGGGTACTTCAAGCTGCAGGACGGCGCCTGGGCCCACACGTTCGACTACGGCCGGCACACCTTCAAGGTGTTCACGTCGCTCACGGTCGGCCACTACGACTACCTCTACGCCTTCCCCTTCGAAGACGTCATCTCCGTGGGCACCGTCCTGCTGGCCCTGATCGTGCTGCCCCTGCTGTTCCGGCTGCGCCCGCCACTGGTACTGACCGTCTACACCCTCCTGACGATCGCACTCGTCCTGGGAAGCCAGCAGATCTTCGGCAACGTCTCCCGCTACCTGCTCCCGGCCTTCCCCCTCCTCATCCCCTGCGCCACCGCCATGCGCCGGCTCAGCACGCCGGTCCTGTGCACGATCCTCACCACCGCGGCACTGGCCTCGGGCTCGTACGCCGGATACGTCCTGTTCGAAGCAGGTGTCCCGTAACCAACACCCGTACGACGCACAGCCGTCGGCCACGCGGATCACACAACGTCCCGAGAAACAAACAGCGTTGCCGCCATCGCCCCCCTCGACCACGACACGCCCGCCGGACATTCCCTGGCGCGGCGGGCGGCAGTCGCCCTCTTCGCCTCTTTGGGGGCTGGCGCCCCTCTACCAACCCATCTGAGGTTCGCCAAAGCGCAGTCCGGTGCCCTGCGGCCAATCCCGTGCGGTGTCCTCCGAGTTGCGCGTACCGATGGACAAGTACACGGCGTGCCTCCCTGGAGAAGGCACACTGTACTGAGTGGTCCATGTGCTGTTGAGACACAGCTGGACGCCACCAAGGTTGGAGCTCGGCAAGGCGCGCAGGGCCGAGAACCAGGAGATGTCGATGGAAAGGGGGCCACAGGCCGCGACGACGCCGTCGATCTCCGACTCGGTGCACTCGTCGCAGTCGCGTAGGGGAAAGGCGGAGGGCGTCTTCCCCTGCATCAGCTGGAACTGCACTCCCCGCGGCATGGGCCACAGGGACGCCAGTTCGGGTTGCAGTTCCGTCTCCACCCGGCCAACGAACGTCTCCTCGAAGCCCAAGCGGTACAGCGTCCCCCACAGTTCCTGGACGCGCGGGTCCTGGAGGTCCCGCTCGTCACACACGAACGTGCCGCAGGTGAAGTACTGCCGGGCGTAACGGAACTGCTCCCGCGTGGCTATGTCGTCGAATCCGACGCTTGGCATGTCCGGTGGCCCGGCACCGAATCGGGCGAGCAGTTGACGTGCGAACAGCAGAGCACTCCGCGCGTCCGGCAGCGGTTCCAGCACCTGGTACAGCATCGACGCGCCCATCGGCCCACCTCCCCCACCGGCACAACAGCCAGGCGGCCGCGTCAGCCCATCGGATCAAGAACCGGGTCAGCAGCCGGGCTGCGGCTCCGGGGCGTACAAGCCATGCGGAACCCTATCGGGATCAACACCGAGCAGCTTCACCATGGGAACCTAGATCTTGGGCCTGAGCATGCTTCCGGGACGGAGACTTCCCGTTTCGTCGAGTTCGTTCAGTACGGCGGACAGGCCGACACGCAGCATCTTCCGCCGGACGTGGCCCAGAATCTGGGCCATGAGGAGACCGCCGGCGCCGGTGAAGCCCGTGTGGTCGTAGGTGAACCGCGTCCCTGCCGCGTGGGGCTGGATCCGGTAGGCCACCTCGGTCGTCTCGCCGCCGCCGTGGTCGGTCCACGAGTAGCGCAGCAGTCGGGGTTCGTCGGTCTCCAGGACGACGCAGTCGACGATGCCGCTCCAGCCGGGCTTCGGCTTCGCGACGAACTGGAACGCGGTGCCCACCTCGGCGGCGAACCCTTCCGCTCGCGCACCGGCGCCCGTCGCGGTCCACAGCGGGATGAGCTCGGGGTCGGTCACGGCGCGCCAGACCTTCGCAGGCGCATGCGGGTAGTCGTCGACTATGCGGATGGCACTCATGCGAGCTCCCAAGGACGTAGGGATGACAGGGCTGCACGGATCACCACAGCGGATCAGCTCCCCGGATCAGCACCGCAAATCATTACAGCGACTAAAACTTTACAGCAGCAGTAATTATTTCGCTACTGGACTACGCTGCCGCCATGAGCACAGTGGACTGGACGGCCTGGCGCCAGCAGGCTGAGGAGCCCGAGGCCGAGGGACTGCGGGAGCGGAAGAAGCGCCTGACGCGGCAACGCCTGTCCGATACCGCGACCGAGATGTTCATGGAGCGCGGCTTCGACGCCGTCCGCGTGGCGGAGATCGCGGAGGTGTGCGGGGTTTCGGAGAAGACGGTCTTCAACTACTTCCCCACCAAGGAATCGCTCGTCCTGGACCTCGGTGAGAGCACGATGGGCGCCCTGCGCGTCGCGCTCGCCGACCCGGACCGCTCCCCGGTCGAGGCGGTACTGCGGATCCTCTCGGGCGAGCTGCGCGGCATGACCTCCTGGATCGCGGGACAGGACGACCCCGTCGAGGCCGCCGCGAAGATCAAACGCTTCGGCGCGCTGACCAGGTCCACGCCCTCGCTGCGGGCCTACCACCGCGACATGACCGACCGACTCGTCGCCGTCGCTGCCGAGGTGCTGGCCGAACGCACGCGTATGAGCCCGGACGCCCCGGAACCGCAGATCGCGGCGACCGCACTGCTCGGACTGTGGAGCATCCAGTTCCAGAGCCTGCGGAAAAACCTGGACGGGGTTCGCTCACCCGAACAGGTCCACAAGGCGGTGACCGCCGACGTCCGGCGCGCGGCCACGCTCATCGACACGGGCCTGGCCGCATTCGACGGCCTCGCGAAGCCGACCCGGCCCGCGGCCACACCGCACCCCTGAGTGGAACCATGGCGACCCGGCGGCCCATACGCAGCTCACGCGCACTGGTTTCCCACGCAGCTCACCGCACAGGTCGCCATACAGCCCCCACGTAGGTCAACCACCGTTCCACCGCCCGGCAGTTGACCTCCGGCACAACGGCCCAGGGGCGGGCGGCACACCCTGCCTCCGGCTCCCGCCGCGCGAGGCTTCATCCATCGTCATGGCGCCCCGGTATCATGGCGCCCCGGCCGAGGGCACTCAGGCGGCCCCGGCCGTTCGCGCGACGAACTGTCTACGGCTGGGTCGGAGCCGCCTGTTGCACGACCTCGAAGGACCACAGCGTGGACCCGCTCGCCGCAGGCTTGGGACGCTCGGCGCCCTGCGTGTCCCCGCCCCCGCCCTGGTGGGCGGCCTTCATGGGGCCCTCCATCCAGGCTTGGAAGGAGGCCTCGTCGCGCCAGCGGGTGTAGACGAGATAGCTGTCGGTGCCTTCGACGGGCCGGAGGAGTTCGAACCACTCGAACCCGTCGGAGCCCTCGACGGCATGGGCGCGGGAGGCGAAGCGCTTCTCCAGCGTCTCCCGCTGCTCGGCGGGTACGGCCAGTACGTTGATCTTGACTACGCTCATGACCCCATCCTGCCGCACCACGGTCGGCAGAACGGTCATGGGCCGCCCGACGCCCGGATCGGACGGCCTGCGTCACCTCGCGGAGCCCGTCGCGACGAACCCGTCTCCGATCCGCGTCAGCGACTCGCCCCTGCGCGAACGCCATGGCGACCGATCAGCAACCAGCCACCGTCAGCGTCGGTGTCGCCGGACGTCGACTCAGGGGCGCGGCCGCCGCGGCGTTCGGGTCAGCGGGCGGTGAGGAGTTGGAGCGTGTCGATGACGCGGTTGGAGAAGCCCCACTCGTTGTCGTACCAGGCGACCACCTTGATGTGCCGGCCGTCGACGCGGGTGAGGGCCGAGTCGAAGATCGACGAGGCCGGGTTGCCCGTGATGTCGGACGACACGAGTGCGTCCTGCGAGTACTCGAGAACACCGGCGAGCGGCCCCTCGGCCGCGGCACGGTAGGCCGCGAGAACCTCGTCGCGTGTCACATCGCGGGCCACGGTGGTGTTGAGCTCGACGATCGAGCCCACCGGAACCGGCACCCGGATCGAGTCGCCCGACAGCTTGCCCTCGAGGTTCGGCAGCACCAGACCGATCGCCTTGGCGGCGCCGGTGGTGGTCGGCACGATGTTGACGGCGGCGGCGCGGGCGCGGCGGGCGTCGCGGTGCGGGCCGTCCTGCAGGTTCTGTTCCTGGGTGTAGGCGTGCACCGTCGTCATGAAGCCGTGCTCGATGCCGGCGAGTTCGTCGAGCACCGCGGCCAGGGGCGCGAGCGCGTTGGTCGTGCACGAGGCGTTCGAGACGATCGTGTGCAGGGCCGGGTCGTAGGCGTCGTTGTTGACGCCGAACGCGAGCGTCACATCGGCGCCCTCCGCCGGAGCGCTGACGAGGACCTTCTTCGCACCGGCGTCGAGGTGGGCCCCGGCCGCCTTGGCCGAGGTGAAACGGCCGGTGGCCTCCAGTACGACGTCCACGGCGAGCTCGGCCCAGGGCAGTTGCCCCGGTTCACGCTCGGCCAGCACCTTGATGCGCGTGCCGTCGACGACGAGGGTGTCCCCGTCGACGGTCACCGGGCGGCCGAGCCGGCCGGCCGTCGAGTCGTAGGCGAGGAGCCGCGCGAGCGTGGCGGGCTCCGTCAGGTCGTTGACCGCGACGACTTCCAGATCGGTGTCGCGTTCGAGCAGCGCGCGCAGCACATTGCGTCCGATACGGCCAAATCCATTGATGGCGATACGAGTCATGAGTGGTGTCCCTTCGGCTCCCTCTCAGGTTCGCGCGCGGCGTCGGGCCGTGACAGCGGCGAGATGGCCAGGGTCCGCAAGGATCGCGCCACCCGTGACGGGCCGCGCGTAGGCGAGCTATTCGCCCTTGGTGAAGGTGCGCCGGTATTCGCTCGGGGTGGTGCCGAGGATCCGCTGGAAGTGCAGCCGCAGATTGGCGCCGGTGCCCAGACCCACGCCCGCGGCGATCCGCTCGACACTCCACTGCGAACGCTCCAGAAGTTCGCGGGCCATGTCGATGCGGGCCCGCATGACCCATTGCATCGGCGTGTACCCCGTGTCGTCCGCGAAGCGCCGCGAGAAGGTGCGCGGCGACACCGCCGCGTGCCCGGCGAGCAGCTCCAGGGAGAGGGGTTCGCCGAGCCGGTGCAACGCCCATTCGCGGGTGGCGGCGAATCGTTCGCCCAGCGGTTCGGGGACGCTGCGCGGCACGTACTGCGCCTGACCGCCGCTGCGGTAGGGGGCCGCGACGAGCCGCCGCGCCGCATGGTTCGACGCGGCCACTCCGAGGTCGCCGCGCAGGATGTGGAGGCACAGGTCGATGCCGGAGGCCGCGCCGGCCGACGTGAGCACGCTCCCCTCGTCGATGAAGAGGACGTTCTCGTCGACCTTGATGAGCGGGTGTTTCGCCGCCAGCGCCCGCGTGTAGTGCCAGTGCGTCGTGGCGCGCTTGCCGTCGAGCAGCCCCGTGGCGGCGAGCGCGAAGGCGCCCGTCGAGATGGCGGCGAGCCGTGCGCCCCGGTCGTGGGCCCCGATCAGCGCGTCGACCACGGCTCGCGGCGGATCCTCGCGGTCCGGAGACCGGTAGCCGGGGACGAAGACGATGTCGGCCCAGGCGAGTTGTTCGAGGCCGTGCGCGACATGGTACGACAGGCCGTCGCCGCCGGTCACGAGACCGGGTTCCGCGCCGCACACCCGTACCTCGTACGGCATGCTCGCCCGCGTTGTGAACACCTGCGCGGCAATACCGACATCGAGCGGTTTGGCACCCTCGAGCACGAGTACGGCGACGCGATGCAAGGGGGATGCTGCCACGGTGAAAAGGGTACGTGGCCGTGCGGATCGTGGCCGCGGTACGCCTTCACACAGCGGCATGTGACCCTCCGCGGTGTGTACGGCGCTGTGTTCGGCGTCCTGTGCGGCGCTGTGTGCGGCGGCTCGGTCAGAGCCAGGTGGTCCCCAGCCAGACGGCTGCCGCGGCGGCCACCAGCAGGACGATGTTGAGTCCGATCATCCGTGCCTCGCCGCGCGAGACGTGGACGGCGATTCCGCCCACCTGGATCAGGACGAGACCCGTCGCCGCGGCGACGGCGAGCCAGGGAGCGATGCCGGTGAGCGGCGGCAGGATCAGGCCCACCGCGCCGAGGACCTCCAGCGTCCCGATGAGCCGGACGACCGGCATGGGAACGCGATCGACCCACCCCATCATCGGCTGAAGCTGCTCCTGGCTCTGCAGGATCTTGATGCCTCCGGCATAGAGGTAGAACGCCGCCAGCAGCGCTGCGACGATCCAGTAGGCGACGTCCATGGGGACCCCTTGCACAATAGTTACCAGGCGTAAGTTGCCCCATGATGAGTCACTGTCGGGGGGCTTACAAAAGGCACATGGGTGTGCGCTACCTACAAGGAGCTGTCATGTCGCAGTACGAGCACACATGCATGATCCGTGGGGACGGCGGGCAGACGATCCGCGCCGTGCTCGACCGGATCTGCGACAAGTGGACGCTGCTGATCGTGACGACCCTCGAGCAGGGACGCCTGCGCTTCACCGACCTCCAGCGGCAGATACCCGGCATCTCGCAGCGGATGCTGACGCTGACCCTGCGGAACCTGGAGCGCGACGGCCTGGTGTCCCGGACGGCGTACGCGGAGGTCCCGCCCCGCGTCGAGTACGCGCTGACCCCCACCGGGCAGAGCCTCATACCGCCGGCCCTCGCGCTGGCCGGCTGGGCGATCGAGCACATCGCGGAGATCGAGGCCAGCAGGACCGCTTACGAGGACCGGGCCGGCTGACTCCGGTGGGCGGGGGCCGGCGTCGGTCTCAGCGCTGGAAGGCGGCCCCGAGCAGTGCGCCGGTGACGGGCGCGGCGAGGGCGTGGGGTCCGTAGCTCACCGCTCCGGTCGCGGTGATGCCCGCGGCGGTGCCCGGGAAGACCCAGACGCCCCCGGAACCGCTGTTCTCCTTCGGCGCCGAGACGACGACGTACCCGCCGACGACGGCGGTACGGCTGCCGAACGCGTCCCCGTTCTCCGCCGTACCGGGCACCCCGGCGGTGTTCTGGCTGAAGACCTGGACCGCTGTCCCGGAGAGGCCCGTCCGGCTCCCCCGGAGCACGGCGAAGGTACCGGCGTCGGTCCGCCCGGCATGGTCCTCGCCTGGCACCCCGACCACGACGTCGGCGTAACCGTCGCCGGTGACGTCACCGACGGAGACGTCGGTGCCGAAGCGGTCGCCGCTCTCCCCCGTGCCGGGGACGCCGGGCGTGTCCTGGCCGATCAGGGTGGCCCGCGGCGCGAACCCGCTCGCCGTGCCCCGCACCTCCCCCACGAGACCGCCGCCCGGTGCCGTACTGCGGCCGAAGACGACGTCCTGGCGGCCGTCGTGGTCGATGTCGCCGAGGGCGATGCTGTCCGCGGACACGGTGTCGGGGGCGGCGATGAGCGGTCCTGCCACCAGACCGTCCCTCGTACCTCGCAGCAGTCGCAGGCGGGGAGGCGGGACCCTCCCTCCGTCGTCCGAGTCCCACGAACCGCTGCTCACGACAAGGTCGGTCGTGCCGTCGCCGTCCACATCACCCGCCGCCATCGCGTAGACACGGACGTCCAGGTCCACGAGGGGTCCGGTGCGGGCCGCGGCTCCGGTGCGGCTGATGGGCCCGTACCGCGTCTCGTACGCCGTCGCCAGGTCCAGGTGCCCGTCCCCGTCGAAGTCACCGGCCCGGGTCGCCGCCCTGCCCTCACCGACGATGGCGGCGGTGGCGAGCCCGCCCACGCTTCCCCACAGAACCGTCTGCCGCCCGACGTCACGCGCGCTGCCGACGTCCTCGCCGGGAGATCCGACGACGAGGTCGGTGTATCCGTCACCGTCCAGGTCGGCAGCCGTGAGATCGCTGCCGAAGTGGTCACCCGCCTCCGCCGTGCCGGGGATTCCGTAGCGGTTCTGGCTGACCAACTGGCGCTTGACGCCGTCGGGGCCGTTGCCCATGCCGTAGACGACGGCGAAGTACCCTGCCCCCGCCCTGCCGTTGACGGTGCCGCCAGGGGCGCCGACCGCCACGTCGAGGTATCCGTCACCGTCGAAGTCCGCGCGCACGGACCCCGGCGCGGCGGCTGCGAGGGCACCCGCCGAGGCGTCCCGCGGGTGGGCCACGGCGGGGGCCGCCCCTGTGGCGGACAGGACGACGGCGGCCGCGGCGGCGACGGGCAGGCGGAGCTTTCGCGAGGGCAAGGCAGACCCCTTGGGACGGGACGATGAGCGCTCGACCGGGCTTCTCGACGCCCGCTGACCCACAAGACCCGTGCAGGACACCAAAGGTTGTACGCCGTCACTTCACCTCGGATTCACCGCGACGCGACCGACTGGTGGTGCGACAGCCTGGCGAAGCCGCTCCCTCCTCCTGCCGTCGGACCCTACCGACCGGCACCCCTCGCGCCGACTACGCCCGGCACGGCCGCGACACCGGACCCGCCGAGGTCGCCCACCACCTCCTTCTCGCGGGAGACCACACCGCCATCCCGGTGACCACGTGGTGCGCCTGCCGCACGGCGCTCCTGACACCAGGAAGGTTGAATCCGCGAGCGGCGCGGTCGTGGCAGCGGGTATCAGGGCGGAGCGGTGGACAGGAATTCGAGGAGGAGCCGGCGAGAGGGACTCCGCGCCACCATGCGATCGCTCCTGACCTCGGCGATCCTCGTCACCGGCTATTACCGGCTCCCGCTCGACTCGGCCTTCACCCCGGGCACGGTCCTCGCGCTCGTCGGCGGCATCGTGGCGGTGGCGCTGCTGCTGGCCTGGCAGATCCGCGAGATCACCCGGGCGTCGCGGCCCGAGTTGCGCGCCATGGAGGCGCTGGCGACCACCGCCCCGCTCTACCTGCTCCTCTTCGCGACGGTCTACTACCTGATGGAGCACAGCGCGGCGAGCAGCTTCAGCGAGTCACTGACGCGGACCGACTCCCTGTACTTCACCATGACGGTCTTCAGCACCGTCGGCTTCGGGGACATCACTCCGCACAGCGAAACAGCCCGGCTCCTGGTCACGGGGCAGATGGCGGTGAACCTGCTGTTGATCGGTGTGGCCGCCCGGCTGCTCGTGTCGGCGGTCCAGCAAGGAAGACGCCAGCGGAACCCGTCAGGGCCTGGGACCGAGAGCAACAGGCCCCCGGATGAACGGTGATCCCGGGACCGTGTCCAGCGCTCTCCCTCAACTCCCGCCCTCGGCCGCGGCCTCCGCCTCGATCTCCTCCTCGGCCACGGCGATCGCGATGCCGAACGCCGCGGCGATGTTGCCCGCTGCCGTCATGACACGGGCCGTACCCACGATGGGGGCGATGGCCACCAGGACGTCCTGCACCGCGGCCATGGTCAGATCGGCCTTGATGGCGGGGTCGATGTGCGCGAGGTAGGAGATGGGCGGCGCGTCCGAGGCCGCGAGGGCCGCGATACGGGTGAGGAGGAGCTGGTCCGTGGGCAGTCCGCACCGCTCGATGGAGTCGACGGTCATGGCGGCGATGGTGTCCAGGACAGGGGTTTCGGATGCTGTGGTCATGGCTGCCGGCCTCCTGATGCGCTGACGGGGGCGCTGGAAGCGGCAGGAATCACTGTCCGCGGGCGCCACTCTGTGCGTCAACCGTAGGTGTATTTCGGGCAGGGCGCGCGCGGAGCCCGGCGGGTCCCGCAGCGCCCGTCCTGAAGCCCGCTGGCCCCACTGGCGGGTCGCCACCCTCGGTCAGGGCAGGCTCTGTTGTTCGCCGGCGTCCGACACTTCTCGGCTCCGGATCGGACCGGTTCCGGATCGGACCGGTTCCGGATCGGACCGGTTCCGGATCGGACCGGTTCCGGATCGGACCGGTTCCGGATCGGACCGGTTCCGGACTTCGGCCGTCCGTCGGTGGCCGACGGACCCGGGGGCGAGTTCGGGCGGCGGCCGGAACTCGCCCCCGGGTCCGCGTGAGCCCCGGTCAGCCGCCGACGTAGGCCGCGAGGTGTTCGCCGGTGAGGGTGGCGCGGGCGGCCACGAGGTCGGCCGGAGTGCCCTCGAACACGAGCCGGCCGCCGTCGTGACCGGCTCCGGGGCCGAGGTCGATGATCCAGTCGGCGTGCGCCATGACCGCCTGGTGGTGCTCGACGACGATGACCGACTTGCCCGAGTCGACGATCCGGTCGAGAAGGCCGAGCAACTGCTCGACGTCGGCGAGGTGCAGGCCGGTGGTCGGCTCGTCGAGGACGTAGACGCCGCCCTTGTCGCCGAGGTGCGTGGCGAGCTTGAGCCGCTGTCGCTCGCCGCCGGACAGCGTGGTGAGCGGCTGTCCGAGGGTGAGGTAGCCGAGCCCGACATCGGCGAGCCGCCCGAGGATGCGCTGCGCGGCCGGCGTGTGCGCCTCACCGGCACCGAAGAACTCCCCGGCCTCGTCCACCGACATCGCCAGCACCTCGCTGATGTCACGGCCGCCGAGGTGGTACTCCAGGACCGACGCGTCGAACCGCTTGCCCTCGCAGTCCTCACAGGTGGTGGCGACGCCGGCCATCATCGCCAGGTCCGTGTAGATGACGCCCGCGCCGTTGCAGGTGGGGCAGGCACCCTCGGAGTTGGCGCTGAACAGCGCCGGCTTCACGTCGTTGGCCTTCGCGAAGGCCTTGCGGATCGGGTCGAGCACACCGGTGTACGTCGCCGGGTTGCTCCGCCGCGAACCACGGATCGGCGCCTGGTCGACCGACACCACACCCTCGCCGGCCGGGATGGACCCGTGCACGAGCGAGCTCTTGCCAGAGCCGGCGACGCCGGTGACGACGACCAGCATCCCGAGCGGGATGTCGACGTCGACATCGCGCAGGTTGTTGGCCGACGCGCCGCGGATCTCCAGCGTGCCGGTGGGCTTGCGCAGCGTCTCCTTGACGGAGGCCCGGTCGTCGAAGTGGCGGCCGGTGACCGTGCCGCCGGTCCGCAGTTCCTCGACGGTGCCCTCGAAGCAGACGGAACCGCCGCCCGTACCGGCGCCGGGCCCGAGGTCGACGACGTGGTCGGCGATCACGATCGTCTCCGGCTTGTGCTCCACGACGAGCACCGTGTTGCCCTTGTCGCGCAGCCGCAGCAGCAGGTCGTTCATCCGCTGGATGTCATGGGGGTGCAGGCCCGCCGTGGGCTCGTCGAAGACATAGGTGACGTCGGTGAGCGAGGAGCCGAGGTGGCGGATCATCTTGACGCGCTGCGCCTCGCCGCCGGACAGCGTGCCGGCCGGCCGGTCCAGGGCGAGGTAGCCGAGGCCGATCTCCACGAACGAGTCGAGGGTCTGCTGGAGCGCGGAGAGCAGCGGTGCCACCGAGGGCTCGTCAAGACCGCGGATCCATTCGGCCAGGTCGCTGATCTGCATCCCGCAGGCGTCGGCGATGCTGATCCGCTTGATCTTCGAGGAACGGGCGCCCTCGCTGAGCCGGGTGCCGTCGCACTCGGGGCAGGTGGTGAAGGCGACGGCCCGGTCCACGAACGCCCGGATGTGCGGCTGCATCGCCTCCTTGTCCTTGGAGAGCATCGACTTCTGGATCCGCGGGATCAGACCCTCGTAGGTCATGTTGATGCCCGCGATCTTCATCCTGACCGGCTCGTGGTGGAGGAAGTCGTGCAGTTCCTTCTTCGTGTACTCGCGGATCGGCTTGTCCGGGTCGACGAAGCCCGACTCCTTGTAGAGGCGCATGTTCCAGCCGTCCGAGCCGTAGCCGGGGATGGTGATCGCGCCGTCGTTGAGCGACCTGGAGTCGTCGTAGAGCTGGGTGAGGTCGATGTCGGAGACCGCGCCCCGGCCTTCGCAGCGCACGCACATGCCGCCGGTGCGGTTGAAGGTCGCCTTCACCGCCTTCTTGGCACCGCGCTCGACGGTGATGGCACCGCTCGCCTTGACCGAGGGGACGTTGAAGGCGTACGCGCTGGGCGGGCCGATGTGCGGCTTGCCGAGCCTGCTGAACAGGATGCGCAGCATCGCGTTGGCGTCGGTGGCCGTGCCGACCGTGGAGCGCGGGTCGGCACCCATCCGCTGCTGGTCGACGATGATCGCGGTGGTCAGGCCTTCGAGGACGTCGACCTCGGGCCGCGCGAGCGTGGGCATGAAGCCCTGCACGAAGCTGCTGTAGGTCTCGTTGATCAGCCGCTGCGACTCGGCGGCGATCGTGTCGAACACCAGCGAGCTCTTGCCCGAGCCGGACACGCCGGTGAACACCGTCAGCCGGCGCTTCGGGATCTCGATGCTGACGTCCTTGAGATTGTTCTCCCGCGCGCCGAGCACGCGGATCAGATCGTGGCTGTCGGCACCATGCGGCGCGGGCGGCTGCGGGTCCGTCCTCGTGGCCTTGCTCATCGTGTCTCCATCTGTCGGGCGGGGTCGCCTTCACGGTCTCCGCCTGCATCGCCTGCCTCGATCCAACCAGCTTCGCGCGGTGCCGGGTCACCGTTCGCCGACTGCGTCCGCGCGGTCGTGGCCACCGTCCACGGCGTACGTCGCCGTCGGTGCCGGCCGACGTGAGGTGACGGTGTCCCTGCGCCACGCTAGGTGAGGCCCGGCCGCCGGCGCTTCTCGAATCCTGACCGGTCCGGTCCCCCGCTGTCGGTCCGGTCACGTGCCGTCTGGGGAACTGTCCGGTCCGGGGTGAGAATCGGAGGGTGACCATGCCATCCGAGACTCCGTCCATGTCAGGTCAGACTCAGTGCGGCAACCGCGCTCGCAGCCCGTTGCGCGCGTTTCTGCGCACGGAGACCGGCAGCGCCGCGGTACTGCTCGCCGCCGCCCTGGTGGCGCTGGCCTGGGCCAACATCGGTCCCGACTCGTACGAGACGGTGTGGGGCACCGAACTGTCGGTCCGTATCGGGTCGGGCGGAGTGTCGCTGGATCTGCGCGAGTGGGTGAACAGCGGCCTGATGACGCTGTTCTTCTTCGTCGTCGGCCTGGAGGCGCGCCGCGAGTTCGACCTGGGCGAGCTGCGGGAACGCCGCCGGGTCACCCTGCCGCTGCTGGCGGGACTCAGCGGCATGATCGTCCCCGTCGTCGTGTACCTCGCCATCACCTCGGGCCATGGTTCCGCGGCGCACGGCTGGGGTGCCGCCATGTCGACCGACACGGCCTTCGCCCTGGGCATGCTGGCCGTCTTCGGCTCACGACTGCCCACCAATCTCCGCGTCTTCATGCTCACCGTCGCCGTGGTGGACGACTTCCTGGCGCTGGCCGTCATCGTCGTCGCCTACAGCGACACCATCTCGCTGCCCGCGCTGCTGACGGCACTCGGCCTGTTCGTGGTCGTCCTGCTGCTGCGGCGCACCATCGGCGCACGGATTCCGTCCCTGTACGGCGTGCTGGGCGTGGCCATCTGGGTGGCGCTCCTGAAGTCGGGCATCGACCCGGTGGTGACGGGTCTCGCGATGGGCATGCTGACGTACGCGTACGCGGCGGAGCGCAGCGATCTGGAACACGCCAGCCGGCTGTTCCGGCGTTTCCGCGAGCAGCCGACCCCGGAGCTGGAGCGCACGGTGCGGCGCGGTCTCGCCTCGACGCTCTCCCCGAACGAGCGGCTCCAGCAGATGTTCCATCCCTGGACCAGTTACGTGATCGTGCCGCTGTTCGCCCTCGCCAACGCCGGAATCACCTTGAGCGCCGGTCAACTCGCCGACGCCTTCACCTCGCCGATCACCCTCGGCATCCTCTTCGGATACCTGCTGGGCAAGCCCGTCGGCATCATCGGCGGCACCTGGCTCACCACGCGCGCCGCCCGAGGGCGTCTCCACCCGCCCGTGGGCTGGGGCGCCATCACGGCCGGGGGCACGCTGGCCGGTGTGGGTTTCACCGTGGCGCTGCTGATCACGTCGCTGGCCTTCACCGGCGACCGTCTGGCGCAGGCGAAGGTCGGCATTCTGGCCGCGGTCGCGTGCTCGTTCCTCCTCACCTGGGTCGTCACCCTGGTGATCGGTGCTCTCACCGCGCGTTCCCGCGCGCGGGCGCTCCTCGGCACCGGTCAGAGCATCGTGGACCTCAGTGAACCCGTCGATGTGGAACGCGACCATGTGCGCGGGCCGCTCGACGCGCCCGTGACCCTTGTCGAGTACGGCGACTTCGAGTGTCCCTACTGCGGTCTGGCCGAGTCCGTGGTGCGCGAACTGCTCGCCGACTTCGGTGACGTCCGCTATGTATGGCGCCATCTTCCGCTCACCGACGTGCACCCCAACGCCCAGCTCGCCGCGCAGGCCTCCGAGGCCGCGGCCCGGCAGAACCGCTACTGGGAGATGCACGACCTCCTCATGGGACACCAGGGCGACCTGGGCCCGAGGGACCTGTTCCGGTACGCCGCTCGCCTCAGCCTCGACAGTGGCCGCTTCCGCGAGGACCTGAGGGACGGCGCGGGCGCGGCCCGGGTGGCCATGGACGTCGAGTCGGCGGACCTCAGCGGTGTTTCGGGCACGCCGACGTTCTTCGTCAACGGCCGCCGTCACTACGGCGCCTACGACATCGTCTCGCTGACAGCGGCCGTACGCGCCGCGCGCCAGCGGGCGACACTCACGGGAGCGGGCCAGGAGACCTGAGGCCCGCGCGCGGGACACCGCGGGAGGAGTGCGCGGTGGCGGTTCAGGTCGCGCGGGCTCGCAGGCGGCGCAGCATACGGGCGTCCTCGAAGCCCACCGCGCGTGCGGCGGCGTCGACGGTGACGCCGTGGCTGATGAGGTGCTCGGCTCGCTCCAGGCGCAGGGCCTGCTGATAGCGCAGCGGTGTGAGGCCGTCGGTCGCGCGGGTGAAGAGACGGGTGAGGGTGCGTTCGCTGACGCCCACGGCCGCGGCCAGTTCCGGCAGGGGGACCGGCCGGTCGAAGCGGGCGTCGAGCAGGTCCTGCGCGCGGTGCACGGTGTCGTCCAGGTGGGACCGGTACCGGAGCATCGCGCTGGCCTGGGGTTCGTGGCCGTTGCGTCGGGCGTAGACCACCATGTCCCGCGCCACCTGCGCGCCCGTCGCCGGGCCGTGCCGGGTGGCGATCAGGTGCAGGGCGAGATCGATCCCGCTGGCGATGCCCGCCGAGGTGACCACCCGGTCGTCCTCGGTGTACAGGACATCGCGGACCACGGCCGCCCGCGGGTAGCGGCGGGCGAGATCGTCCTGGACGTCGTGGTGCGTGGTGCAGCGGCGGCCGTCGAGCAGTCCGGCCCGGCCGAGCGCGTCGGCTCCCGCGCAGACACTGGCGACGGTGCCGCCCCTCGCGTGGTGTTCCCGGAGGACCCGGAGACTGGTTTCACCGATGGGAGGGCCGTCGGTGAGGGTGAGCGCCCGCCAGCCGGGCACGACGATCAGGTCCTCGGGGCCCAGCTCGGGCCAGTCGATCCGGGTCACCAGTGGCAGCCCCTGAGCGCTGGGGATCCGCGGCTGCTCGGCGACGTAGTCGAGGGTGTACGGGTGCCCGAAGTCGGAGGCCGTGGAGAAGACCTGCGCGGGGCCGGCCAGGTCCAGCAGATGGACTCCGGGCACCAGGAAGAAGACGATGTGACTCACGATCCGGTCATCATGCCCGAGACGCGGCCGAGGTCTCAAGATCGTCGACCGTGGCGATGGTGGCGAAGCGCCCGGCCAGGGCGTACTCGGTGCGCCTGATGACCTCCTCGGCGCTGAGGGTGCGGGGATCCGCGAGCAGTTCGGCCACGCTCTGGTCCGCGGGCGCGTCCCGGTGCGGGATGGGGTTGGTCGCGGTGGCGTCGGAGACGAAGGTGACCTGGTAGCCGAGGTCGCTCGCGAGGCGGGCGGTGGTCTCCACGCACTGCTCGGTGCGGATTCCGCAGACGGTGAGTTCGCGGACACCGCGTTCGGTGAGGAGCTGCTGCAGGTTGGTGGTGGTGAAGGCGTTGTGCGAGGTCTTGTGGATCAGCAGTTCGCCGTCCTGGCGCCGGAGCTCCTCCATGAGCCGGACATGGCCGAGGGCGGGGTCGAACACGCCGCCGCTGCCGGGCTCCGAGTGCAGCACCCACACCACCGTGTCACCGGCGCTGCGGGCGAGGCCGACCAGGCGGTCGACCTGGTGGGTGATCTTCGGGTTGGAGATGGTCTCCCACAGGGGGCGGGCGCGGAAGGATTCCTGGACATCGATGACGATCAGTGCTCGGGTCATGCCTCCACTCTGACCGGCGCGCACACCACGGGGACAGACCTCATCGAGTCCGGCTGCGGACCGATCCGGTCACGTCGGAAGCCGGTCCGGCGAAGGCACCGTGATCCTGGCGGCTCGGGCCAGGACGCGGGCCGTGCGCTGTCCTGCCGGCAGGACGTGTTCGGCCGTGGCGGCACGACAGGCACCGACCAGACGGGAACGGAACGACCTAGCAGGCCAGCATCTTCTGAATGGCCTGCCGCGTCACGCCGAGTTCCCGCGCGATGTCCGCCTGGGACACCCCCTGGTCGATGAGGCCCTGCATCAACTCACGCCTCTCGACGGCGAACTGCCGGGCCAGGCGTGCGTGATGGATGGCCTGCTCGCGTACCTCCTTGATACGGCTGAGAGTTGGCTGATGCGCGGAGAGGTCCTTCGTGTTCGCCATATCCACAGACTGACAACCCCTCGTTGTCGCGTCAACCCCCCGTTGTCACACTCGGGAGTGACACCCCTGGCCCCCAGGGGAACACATCCAGCCATAGTCGGCCATGGGGGTCGCAGACATGAAACGCACCCGCCCAACTCCCCCGAGTTAATTGATTGTTGGGGTTCAAGCACTATGCAAGGAGGGTCGCGATGCCGATCATTCTTGTCATGAACCTGCTGCCCGATGGGCGGGTCGCAGCCTCATGGAGGTGTGGGATGCACCGAAGACTCGCCACCGGCCTTGCCGCCTCGGCCATGGCACTGGCAACCATCACGGCGACCGCTACAGCCGCTAGCGCCGCCCCTGCCGACAAGCCCCAGGTCCTGTCCAGTTGGACCCAGACCAGCGCGTCGAGCTACAACACCTGGGTCGCCGCCCGCGCGAACCAGGCCGCCTGGTCAGCGTATGCCTTCGACTGGTCCACCGACTACTGTTCCGACTCGCCGGACAACCCGTTCGGCTTCCCCTTCGCCACCTCATGTGCCCGCCACGACTTCGGCTACCGCAACTACAAGGCCGCCGGCACCTTCGACGCCAACAAGTCGCGTCTCGACAGCGGCCTTTACGCGGACCTCGAGCGGGTCTGCGCCAATTACAGTGGCGCGACGAAGGTCTCCTGCGACAGCACCGCTTGGACCTACTACCAGGCGGTCAAGGCCTTCGGCTGACCCTCCGCCCCTACACAGGAAGCGCCGTACAGCGCGCGGGCAGTACGTGGCATGTGTCCCGCTCGCGCCCTGGTTGATTCGAGCCAACTGCGTTCCAGTTAAACATTGATGATGGCTTGTCAGTCCTTGGGCCCCCATCACGACGGGCGATGCCTGCCCGGTCTACAGATCGACCCCTGCCACCCGCCCCGCACCCACCAGCCGTGCCCTCGTCCACTGTGCGTTCACCGGACCGAAGGGGAGCACATCACGGCTGCGGGGACGCGGGTCGGGTGGCGTGGGCCGTCGTATCGACGCGGCGGCACAGGACTCGACCGGACCGGAGGACTCCGGCTCCTCTCCGCAGGGTCCGGTCGGAGGGAGTGCGCGCCTTCGGCGTCACCACCATGACGGCCCGGTCGTCGTGCGCATCGGCGGACTGGAGTCGTACGCCTCAGCTGACTGGACAGCGGGGAACACATCGAGATGCTCCCCGCGTACCGGCTCGCCCCGCGGACCCCGCACACCACCTGCCCTCCGCGAGCGATCCGACCCACGTTCCGGCCTCCGCGGGCGGCCCGGTTTCGACGGTCGCGTCTGCGGCGGCGCGGGCACCGGCGAGGGCGCGCCGTCCGTGAGGCGGTTTCGACCGGGCGGACCCAGAATGAGTGGGACGGCCTCGTACCCGGCCGTCGAGCCGTCTCGGGGCGGTCGATCGGGACCGTTGGCCCGACGGTCTCCGCCCCTTGAGGCCCGGGACTTGCGAGCGCGCGGGTGGTTGAGCGATGAAGACGGACGAGCCGGCATCCACGGCCGACGAGAGCAGCGCACCGCAGGGAACGAGTGACGCCCCCGCTCCGCCCGCGGGCGCTCCTCCGACGGCGGCCCCAGCGGCTCACCAGGCTGTCCGCCAGGACGAGGCGGTCGCCCTCCGTCGCCTGAGCGCGAGACTGAAGGCCGCGTACCCCTCGGTCGACCCGTCCGTCGTGGATGAAGTGGTCGCGACGGCCCGCGGTTCGTTCCAGCAGGCGAAGGTCAGGACATACGTCCCGATTCTGGTCGAACGCCGGGTCCGGGCGCTGCTCGGCGCCCACCATGAGGTGACCTCCCGCGCTTCGACGGCCGTCGGCGACGCGACCGCCGAGCGGCAGGCACCGGCCAGGACGGCGGAGCGGCAGGACGAAGGCCCGGGACGCTCTTCCCTGCTCGGCCGGTGGATACCCGCCAGGCTCCGGCCCGCACCCGCGTCCGATCTGGGCCGTGCCGGTGAGCCCTCATGACCGTGCGGCGCTCTCCGTGACAGGAAAAGAGGCGGGTCGTCATGACGGATGCCAGGGCCGAGCGCATCGCGGAACTCATCGAGCCACTGCGGGTCGAGCCGGGATCGCGGGTCAACCTGGGCGAGGACTTCGACCCCCGGTACAAGGCCGGCCTGAAGAAGAAGCACGGTGTGGAACTGCTGGGCACGGGCGTGTCCCTGCTCGCCGAGTACCAGGAACGCCTGGCGGCCCAGGACACGTACGGCGTACTGCTCTGTCTTCAGGCGCTGGACGCCGGGGGCAAGGACGGCACGATCCGGCATGTCATGAGCGGGGTGAACCCGCAGGGCGTCAAGGTGAGCAGCTTCAAGCAGCCCTCCGCCGAGGAGCTCGACCACGACTACCTGTGGCGGTACGCCAACAAGCTGCCCGCCCGTGGCGACATCGCGATCTTCAACCGTTCGCACTACGAGGAGGTGCTGGTCGTCCGGGTGCACCCGGAGGTCCTCGACCGCCAGCGGCTGCCGGCGGACGCGCGCGGGGCGGACATCTGGGAGCGCCGCTACCGGGCCATCAACGACTGGGAGCGCTATCTGACGGACAACGGGTTCAAGGTCGTGAAGATCTTCCTGAACCTGTCCAAGGAGGAGCAGCGCACCCGTTTCATGAAGCGGCTCGACGTGCCGGAGCGGAACTGGAAGTTCTCCGCCGCCGATGTCCGGGAGCGCCGACGGTGGGACGACTACCAGCACGCGTTCTCCGAGATGCTCTCGCACACCAGTACGCCATGGGCGCCCTGGTACGTCGTCCCGGCGGACCGGAAGTGGTTCGCGCGCGTCTCCACCGCGGCGGTACTGGCTCACACGCTCATGGACATCGACCCCGATTACCCGGTGGTGGGCAAGGAGGCGCGCAAGGACCTCCGGGCCGCGAGGCGGGAACTGGAGGCCGACGCTCCTGAGGGTGCGCCGGCCGATCCGTACGCGGCCGGTCATCCCGTCCCCGAAGCGGGCGGCCGTAAGGCGAAAGGACGGCAGGCGTCCGGCGCGGCATCGCGGACCGGGAAGCGCAAGCGGAAGTAGGTCCCTCGGGACACGGACGGCGGAGCGAATCCAGATCGGAGAGCTGAGATGGGGATGCAGTCGAGCGGCCCCAGGGCTCCGGAGCGCGTTGCTCCGGAACTCTGGTACGCGCGTGCTCCGCAGGACGTCGCGTCGGCATTCGGTGTCGATCCCGCGTCCGGACTCACCGCGGCCAGGGTCGCCGAACTGCTCGCCGAGAACGGGCCGAACACGCTGCCGGAGGAGAAGCCGAAGCCCGCGTGGCGGCGGTTCGTCGAGCAGTACCGCAGCTATATGCAGGTCGTCCTCCTCGTCGCCGCGGTCGTCTCGCTGGCGATCGCCGAGTGGACCACCGCGATCCTGCTCGTCCTGCTGACCCTGCTGAACGCGGTCGTGGGTCTGCGGCAGGAGGGGAAGGCCGAGAGCGCGATGAACGCGCTCAAGTCCATGCTGACGGCGACGGCCCGGGTCAGACGTGACGGAACCGAGTCGGAGATCCCGGCGGAGCAGCTGGTCGTGGGCGATGTCGTGCACATCACCGCCGGCGACCAGGTTCCGGCGGACGGGCGGATCGTCGAAGCCCACGCGTTGCAGATCGACGAGTCGGCGCTCACCGGCGAGAGCGTCCCCGCCACCAAGGACGCCGAGACCCTGCCGAAGGTCCTGCTGGGCCCGGGGGATCAGTCGAACATGGCGTTCATGCACACCCCGGTCACCCACGGCAGCGGTGTCGTGGTCGTCACCGGGACGGGTGAGGGCACCGAGCTCGGAAAGATCTCGGAGATGCTGTCGGCGACCGAGAGGGAGGAGGCGCCGCTCACCAAGGAGCTCGACACGCTGACGCTGTGGATCACGGCCGCCGCGGGCCTGACCATGATCGTGATGTTCGCGCTCGGGTACCGCCGCGACCAGGCGTGGGACGCCCTGTTCGTCAGCGCGGTCTCGCTGGCCATCGCCGCCATTCCCGAGGCCCTGCCCACGGTGACCCAGGCGATCCTGTCCGTCGGCAGTCTCAATCTGGCGAAGCGCAACGCGATCGTGAAGGAGCTGCCGTCCGTCGAGACCCTGGCGTTCACGTCGGCGATCAACTCGGACAAGACCGGCACCCTGACCATGAACCAGATGACGGCCGTGGAGATATTGACCCCCACGGACCGGTACACCGTCTCCGGCACGGGCTACGGCCTCGACGGCAGGATCCAGCACGCCGCGGGCTCCTCCGCGGGCGTCGAGGACGCGATCCTTCCGTACCTCGTCGCGAACGACGCCAAGCTGGTGAACGGCGAGGTCGTCGGCGATCCGACGGAGGGCGCGTTCCTGGTGCTGGCCCACAAGGCGGGGCTGGACATCGACGCCACGCGCGAGCGGCTGCCGCGTCTCGCCACGCTGCCCTTCGACCCGGGTTACAAGTTGATGGCGACCTTCAACTCCGCCGTCGACGCCGTGGGCCGGCCGGTGGTGCGCTGTTTCGTGAAGGGTGCGGCTCCGGCGGTGACGGCCCGCGCGGCCACCGCTCTGTCGGGCGGCGCGACCGTCCCGTGGGACGCGGAGCTCAGCCGGCGCGCCGACGAGCAGGCCGAACGCATGGGCGGTGAGGGGCGCCGGGTGATGGCGGCGGCGACCCGGGATCTGGACCCGGCCGACTTCGATCCCGGCGGAGATCTGCTCGCCTATGTCACCGGCCTGCGGATTGCCAGCCTGGTCGGGATGGTCGACCCGCCCCGCGAGGAGTCCCGGGCCGCCGTGGCCAGCGCCCAGGCCGCCCACATCCGGGTCCGCATGGTGACCGGGGACGACGTCACGACGGGTGCCGCCATCGCCCGGCAGCTCGGGATCCCCGGCGAGGCCGTTCTCGGCGCGGATTTCGCCGCGCTGCCGGAGCACGAGCAGCTGGCCCGGATCGACGACATCGGGGTGGTGGGGCGGGTCGCGCCGGAGCACAAGGTGCTGCTGGCGGCCACGCTCAAGAAGAAGGGCGATGTCGTCGCGATGACCGGCGACGGCGTCAACGACGCTCCCGCCATCAAGTCCGCCGACATCGGTATCGCCATGGGCAGCGGTACGGACGTGGCGAAGAACGCGGCGCGGATGATCCTGTCCGACGACAACTTCGCGACGATCGTCTACGCCGTGGAACAGGGCCGCAATCTCTACGACAACCTCACCAAGTACATCCGCTTCGTGCTCCTGTTGCTGGTCACCTTCGTCCTGACGTTCCTCGGGGCGACCATCTTCAACATCGCGGCCGGTGAACCGTTCACCCCGCCGCAGGTGTTGTGGATCCACTTCGTGGTCAACGCCTCCTTCGGCTTCGCGCTCGGCTTCGACAAGGAGAGCGCGGGGCTCATGCGGCGCAGGCCGCGTCCCCGGGGCGAGTCGGTGCTGACCCGGCCCGTGATGGTGACGGTCGGCCTGAGCGGGCTGGCGATCACGCTCATCCTGCTCGGGCTGATCAAGCTGGGCGAATCCCATTTCGACAGCGTCCACATCGGCAGTTCGATGGCGTTCACGGCGTTCGCGCTCTGTCTGATCGTGGCCGCGTTCGAATGCCGTAGTGAGACGGATTCGGTGCTGACGACGAGCACGTTCGACAGCAAGCAGATGAACTGGACGGCGCTGGCCCAGTTCGTCCTCGCGGTCCTGGTGACCCAGATGGACGGCTTCCGCCGCATCCTCGGCACCACCCGGATCGATCTGCGGCAGTTCGGCTGGGCCCTGCTGTCCGCCGTCGCGCTCCTGATCCTGTGGGAGGTGGGTAAGTTCCTGGCCCGCAGGACTCAGCGCGCCGAGTGAGTGCGCGGTCCCGCGTCCGTGCCCCGTCCGGCGCGGACCTACCCGGAGGACAGCCGTGTCGAAGCACCCCGGCACCCCAGGCGGAGGGTGGCGTCGCGCTGTTCCGGGGGTCCCCGGCCTCGCGGTACTCAGGGGGTACCGGCGGAGCTGGCTGCGCGGGGACCTGCTGGCCGGGATCACGGTCGCGGCCTATCTGGTGCCGCAGGTCATGGCGTACGCCAGTGTCGCGGGACTGCCGCCCGTCGTGGGTCTGTGGGCCATCCTGCCCGCCATCGTGCTGTACGCCCTCCTTGGCTCGTCCCGGCTGCTGTCGGTGGGGCCCGAGTCGACGACGGCGCTGATGACCGCGACGGTCGTGGGGCCGCTCGCCGGCGGCGATCCCGCGCGCTACGCGGTCCTGGCCGCCGCGCTGGCCTTCGCGGTGGGTCTGATGTGTCTCGTGGCGTGGGCGGCCCGGCTGGGGTTCGTGGCGGATCTGCTCTCCCGGCCCGTGCTGATCGGGTATCTCGCCGGCGTGGCGCTGATCATGATGGTGGATCAGCTCACCAAGCTCACCGGTGTCCCGACGGACGGTTCGGGGTTCTTCCCGAAGCTGGCCTCCTTCTTCGGGAACGTGGACGAGATCCATCCCACGACGGTGATCTTCAGTGCCGTGACGCTGGTCTTCCTGTACGTGGCGACGCGCTTCCGCTGGAGGATTCCGGGGCCGTTGCTGGCCCTCGTCCTCGGCACGGCCGTGGTCGCGGTGTTCGACCTCCAGGACCACGGCCTCGCGGTGATCGGGGAGATTCCGGCCGGGCTGCCCCGCCCGGAACTGCCCGATCTCGGCAGCCTGCCCCAACTGCTGCTGCCCGCCGTCGGTGTCCTGCTCGTGGGCTACACCGACTTCATCCTGACCGCGCGGGCCTTCACGACCGACGACGGCGGTACGGAGCTCGACGCGAACCAGGAGTTGCTGGCCCTGGGTGCCGTGAACCTCGGCGCCGGCGCCTTCCAGGGTTTCCCGGTGAGCAGCAGCGCCAGCCGTACGGCGCTCGCGCAGTCCACGGGCGCGCACAGCCAGGCGTACGGGCTCACCGCCGGGGTCTCCGTCCTGGCCGTCCTGCTGTTCCTGAGTCCGCTGCTCACCAACACCCCCATGGCCGTCCTCGGCGCGCTGGTCGTCTACGCGGCGATCCGGATGATCGACCTGGCCGGCTTCCGGCGGCTTGCGTCCTTCCGGGCCCGGGAACTCCTGCTGGCCCTCGGCTGTCTCGTCGGAGTCCTCGCCCTCGACATCCTGTACGGGGTACTGGTGGCCGTGGGCCTGTCGGTGGCCGAACTGCTGAGCCGGGTGGCACGCCCGCACGACGCGGTCCAGGGACTGGTGCCGGGCATGGCCGGGATGCACGACGTCGACGACTTCCCCGAGGCCCGGGTGATTCCCGGACTGCTGGTCTACCGCTACGACTCACCGCTGTTCTTCGCCAACGCGGAGGACTTCCGGCGCAGTGCCCTGGGCGCGGTGGCCGAACAGGAGATCCCGGTCCGGTGGTTCGTCCTCAACGCGGAGGCCAACGTGGAGGTGGACATCACCGCACTGGACTCGCTGGACGAGCTGCGCCGGGAACTCGGCCGGCGCGGGATCGAGTTCGCGATGGCCCGGGTCAAGCAGGATCTGCGTGACGACCTGGACGCCTACGGGCTGAGCGCGTCCGTCGGCGAGGACCGGATCTTCCCCACGCTGCCCACGGCGGTCGCCGCGTACCGTTCCTGGTGCGACGGCCACGGCGTCGATCTCGGCGGCTACGGCGTCGATCCGGGCGACCAGGAAGGCGGTTCCGGCCGGCCGGAGGCCGGCCTCGGCTGAGGAACGCGGCGCGCGCGAAGCCGGCCGCTGAGGTCCGGCGTCCTCACGGGATCTCCTGTTCGGCCCAGATGACCTTTCCGGCCGCCGTGTGGCGAGCGCCCCAGCGATGGGCGAGCTGAGCCACCAGAAACAGGCCGCGACCGCCTTCGTCCGTGCTGCGGGCGTGTCTGAGCCGTGGGGCGGTGCTGCTTGCGTCGGAGACCTCGCAGGTCAGCCGGGTGTCGCGGAGCAGCCGCAGCCGAATGGGCGGTTCGGCGTAGCGGATCGCGTTGGTGACCAGTTCGCTCACGATGAGTTCCGTCGTCATGGTCAGTTCCCCGAGACCCCAGCCTTCGACGACTCGCGTGGCACGGGCCCGCATGTCGGAGACGGCGGCCGGGTCCACCGGCATCTCCCACGAGACGACATGGTCGTCTCCCAGGGCGTGCGTGCGCGCCAGGAGCAGGGCGATGTCATCGGGCTGGGGCACGGGAACGAGTTGGCGTACCGCGTCCGAGCACAGCGTTTCGAGGTCGGGGTCCGACCGGGCGAGCAGTTCCCCCAGCCGTGTCATGCCGAGCTCCATGTCGTAGTGCCCGCCCTCGACGAGGCCGTCGGTGTAGAGACCGATCAGACTGTTCTCGGCGAGTTCGATCTCGTGGCTCTCGAAGGCCATCCCGCCGAGCCCGAGCGGAGGGCCGGCGGGCAGCTCCGGAAAGGAGAACTGACCGTCGGGGGCGACGACGACGGGGGGCGGATGCCCGGCTCGCGCCATCGTGCAGCGCCTGGTGACGGGATCGTAGACGGCGTACAGACAGGTCGCTCCGAGGAAGGACGCGGTCGTGCTCCGGTCCGCCTCCTGCTCGTGGGTCCGCTCCTCGCTCAGCCGGAGCACGAGGTCGTCGAGGTGCGCCAGCAGTTCGTCGGGGGGCATCTCCATGTCGGCGAGGGTCTGCACCGCGGTGCGGAGCCGGCCCATGGTGGCCGCCGCGGTGATGCCGTGGCCGACCACATCGCCGACGACCAGGCCGACGCGGGCGCCGGACAGCGGGATGACGTCGAACCAGTCGCCGCCGACCCCGCCGCTCGGGTCCGCAGGCAGGTAGGAGGAGGCGATCTCCAGCGCGGTCCCGCCCGTCAGGGCGTGCGGCAGCAGACTGCGCTGAAGAGTGACCGCCGCCGTGTGTTCGCGGGAGTAGCGGCGGGCGTTGTCGACGCACAGCGCCGCGCGTGCCACCACCTCGCGTGCCAGCAGGACGTCGTCGGGCTGGAACGAGACCGGATTGATGGACCGTACGAACGTGGTGAGGCCGAGGGCGGTGTTGCGTGCCCGCATCGGCACGGAGATGAGGGAGTGCAGCCCGTACCGGCGGATGCTTTCCGCTCGCGCGGGCTCCTCGGCGATCCACAGGTCGTCGTCCGGGTCGAGGACCTGGATGAGGACCGGCTCGCCGTTGGTGAGCAGGTGCACGTCGTGGGGCGGCGGAAGGAAGTCCGCCCGGTCCCCGATCCGGGCCACGGCCTCCGGGCAGCCCTCCCGCACCGAGCGCAGACCGGCGCGCCGCATCATCGGCTTGGCGGGTGCCGGTCCCGCGTCCGACAGCCAGGCTCCGTGTCCCTCGGTGCTGAGGACGGATTCCAGGAGGTCGACGACGACGAAGTCCGCGAAGCGCGGAACGGCGAAGTCCGCGAGCTCCTGTGCCGTCCGCATGACGTCGAGGGTCCTGCCGATGGTGGTCCCGGCTTCGTTGACCAGCGACAGGAGCTGCCGGGCGTTCCACCGCTCGGTGACGTCCAGGACCATGTAACACACGCCGGTGTAGGAGTTGTCGACGCCCAGGAGCGGGAAGAACGAGGTGGAATAGGCGTGCCGGCGATGCGGGTCGGCCCAGCTCCATCCCAGGTACTCGTAGTCGATCACGGGCTCGCCGGTCGCCAGGACCTTGTGCATCAGCCCCTCGATGGTCTCCGACTGGAACCCCGGCAGCAGTTCGGTGAGCCGGTGCCCGAGCCGCTGTTCACGGGGCACACCGCCCAGGTGTTCCAGGGTGTCGTTCATCCAGACGTAGCGCAGTTGCAGGTCCAGCACCGCCATGCCGACCGGCGAGCGGGTCAGGAATCCGTCGATGAAGGCCGGCCCCACCGTCCATTGCCTTCTCCGGTCCCGTGCCGAGATCAGGAAGCACTCGCTCTCGCCCATGCGGAAGGACGCGGAGACGCGCAGGTCCACGTCGATGCGCCGGCCGTCGCGGTGGCGTACGGGGATGAGACCGCTCCAGCCCATTCCGGCGCGGCAGCGCTCCGCGACACCGGCCACCCGCAACGGGTCCCTGGGCAGCGCGAGCAGGTGCGCGGCCGAGGTGCCGACCGTCTCGGCCGCCGGGTAGCCGAGGAGCGATTCGGCACCCCGGGTCCAGCCCAGCACCACCCCGTCGCCGGACACCACCGCCGCCGCGTCGGTGGACGCGTCGAAGGGATCGCCCGGTCCTTCGGACGCGGGCGCGTCGGAACCTTCCTGCGCAGAAACCATGAAGCCCTCATCCTTTACACACGACCATGTTCCTGCTTGTCCGCCCGATGTGCACGGCCCGGCGGATGATCACCGGACAGGGGCGGCGCCGCCCGGCACCCGCACCTTGGCCCTGAACATGCCAACGCGCCGCTCTGGAGTGGGCAAGGCCGAGGGCAGGGCGCAGCATGGAAGGGCCGGGGTCGGCACACAGGTGCGCGGCGGCGGCGACGGAGCCGGGCACACCGCGCCGCGGCCGGTGGAGGAGGGCCAGGGATGACAGCCGATTCCCCGCAGTCCGACAGAAGGGGCTACGAGCCCGACCCGTCCCGGCCGACCGGCCTGCTGGATGTGCTCAGCGTGGGCGCGATGGTCCTCGACATCGAGGGGCGCATCGTCTTCTGGACCCCGCAGGCCGAGGAACTCATCGGCTATTCGGCGGAAGAGGCTCTCGGCAAGTACGCGGCGCGCCTGATCATCCACCCCGAGCATCTGCAGTCGGTCACCAAGCTGTTCGCCGATGTGCTGGAGACGGGGCGCAGTTGGGCCGGCGCCTTCCCCATCCGGCACAAGGACGGCAGCACCCGGCTGATGGAGTTCCGCAACATGCGGCTCCTGGACGATCGGGGAGAGGTCTACGCCCTCGGTATCGCGGCCGACCACACGCTGCTCCAGCGGGTGGAGACCGATCTGGCGCTGTGCGAGCAGCTGATCAACCAGTCACCGATCGGTCTGGCCCTGATGGACCCCGACCTGCGCTATCTCATGGTCAACCCGGCACTGGAACGGATCGACGGCATCCCCGCCGAGGACCACGTCGGCCGGGACCTGCGGGAGACGCTGCCCTTTCCCGACGTGGACACCGTCGAGTCCGCGCTGCGTCAGGTGCTCACCACCGGCACACCGCTGCTCGACCAGTACCACGTGGGCCGCCCGCCGGCCGATCCCGACCACGAGCACGCCTGGTCCCTGTCCTTCTACCGGCTGGAGGACGCGGGCGGACGGGTGCTGGGCGCGGCCGCCTCGGTCGTCGACGTCACCGAACGCCACCGAGCGGCCGCCGAGGCCGACCGGGCGCGGCGTCGCCTCGCGCTCATCGCCAGCGCCTCCACCCGGGTCGGCACCACCCTGGAGGTGGAGCAGACCGCTCGCGAACTGGCCGAGATCGCCGCCCCCGAGCTGGCCGACGTGGTCGCGGTGGACGTCCTCGACTCCGTCCTGGCCTGCCGCCGCAAGCGCAGGCCGGACAACGGCCCGGAGTTCTTCCGCTCTCTCGCGCTGAAGGCGTCCTACCCCACCGTGGCGCTGCGCGCCGCCGACCCTCCCGGTGAGATGGCCGCGTACGACGGTGACCGTCTCGTGACCCTGTGCGTCCACACCGGCAGGCCGGTCCTGGTGCGGCACGTCGGTGAGCACGATCTGCCGCGCATCGCCCGCGACGCCGAGGGTACGGCCCTCCTGGCACAGGCCGGTGTCCATTCGTATCTCGCCGTTCCGCTGATCGCGCACGGCGAGGTGCTCGGCGCCCTCGACCTCAAGCGCACCCGCAACCCGGTCCCCTTCGACGACGACGATGTCGTCCTCGCGAGCGAGCTGGCCGCCCGCGCCGCCGTGGCCATCGACAACGCCCGGTGGTTCCAGAGCGTGCGCAACACGGCCGTCACCCTCCAGCGCAGTCTGCTGCCCGAGCATCCGCCCCACCTGACGGGTCTGGAGGTCGCGTCCCGCTATCAGCCGGCCCAGGCCACCAGCGAGGTCGGCGGCGACTGGTACGACGTGATTCCGCTGGCCGACGACCGGACCGCCCTGGTCGTCGGCGACGTCATGGGCAACGGCATCGACGCCGCCGCCACCATGGGCCGGCTGCGCACCGCCACCTGCGCCTACGCCGACCTGGACCTCGACCCCGGCGATGTGCTCCACCACCTCGACAAGATCACGTGCGACCTGGAGCACTACATCGTCACCTGTATCTACGCCGTGTACGACCCCCACAGCAGGCAGTGCCGCATCGCCAACGCCGGTCACATGCCGCCCGCGCTGGCCCGTCCCGGCGCCGCCGCCAGGCTGCTGGACCTGCCGTCGGGCGCCCCGCTCGGCGTCGGCGGAGTCCCCTTCGAGACCACCACGGTGGAACTCAACCCGGACGATGTGCTCGTCCTCTACACGGACGGCCTGGTCGAGACCAGGCTGCATCCCATCGACGACCGCCTGAACGTCCTCCTCAGCTTCCTCGACGAACCGGGCCGGCCCCTGGAGGAGATCTGCGACCTTCTGCTGTACGGCCTGCGCAACTCCGACGACCACGACGATGTCGCCCTCCTCGTCGCCCGCGCGAAGTAGCCCCTACGGCTTCTTCGAGTCCTTGCCGCGGCGGTGGGCGGAGACCTGTTCGCGTGTGGTGTGCCAGCGCGACCGGGTCTGTTCGACCACACTGTCCCACTGGCGGCGGACCTCGTCGTCGGAGGGGCGGTCGCCCGCGCGGATCCGGGTGAGTTCGTCCCGCATCTCGCGTCCGAGGGCCGCCGAGGCGACGATGACGAACATCGCGGCGAAGAGCGCCGAGATCATCGCGAAGACGGCGCCGACCGCCCCGTAGCGAGCGGCGTAGGAGTTGAACAGGCGCGGGAGGTAGACGGTCGCGCCCACCGAGTACAGCGCGGTCATGACACCCGCCGTGATCCCGAAGGGCAGCAGGTCGCGCCAGGGGATGCGCTTCGCGGACAGGTCCCAGCCGCTCCACACGAGGAAGGCGACGCTCACCGGAATCTCGCACACCGAAGCCACCACGCCCAGCTTGCTCCCCCCGAGGACCGCGTGGAGCCACCCGGTGACCGCCGCGTAGCCGCCGAGCCCGAGGATCCACCACAGGCCGTTCCTCGTGTTGCGGACGCTGAGCGGGGTCAGTTGCCAGGTCTGTTCGAACAGCCGCTGCGAGGCGCGCGCGAAGCTCAGCACGGAGATGATCAGGAACACGCTTCCGAAGACACCCACGCTCGTGCTGGTGCCCTCGGCGGGGGCGAGGAGCGACCTGACCGCCTGGGCGCCCTGTCCGGTGAGGCCGTACCGCTGGATGATCCGCTCGGCGGCGTCGTAGTCCGAGAAACTGCTCAGCACCGCGCCGCAGAGAATCGTGAGCGGGATCAACGCGGTGAGCGCGCTCGACGCCAGGGCCATCGAACGGTCGAAGCCCACGATCTTCTGGAACCGGTTGATGACCCGCAACGCGAAGGCGGGACGCAGCCAGAACGTCAGCGTCCTGACAAGGCGCTCGCGATTGATCCCCGCCGTCCTGTCCTCCGTATATTCGGCCCCGGTATGGCGCTGCGAGCGTAACGGACGGCCGTCCGGGCGGGGATCGGCGACACGACGGCGGTCGACGCCCGGGCGGACGACGCTCGTCAGGTCACCCGATCGGCCGTCACAGCCGGTCCTGACCGGCTGCCTCCCTCACCTGGCCGCCCTGCTCCGCGTACCCGAAGCACTCACTCGCCCGTCAGAGGTCCTCGTCTTCTCAGCCGTCCTCGGACAGGGCGACCTCCGCCCAGATCGTCTTGCCGCGGGCCTCGGGGCGGGTTCCCCAGCGGTGGCTGACCTGCCAGGTGAGGTAGAGGCCCCGGCCGCCCTCGTCGACCTCTTCCGCGTGCCGCAGGTGCGGCGCGGTACTGCTGTCGTCGGTCACCTCGCAGACGATGGCGGAGCCGTCGAGGATGAGGCGTACCCCGATGGGACCCTCCGAGTACCGCACCGCGTTCGTGACGAGTTCGCTGACCACCAGAGTGGCGGTGAAGGCGTGCTGTCCAAGGCCCCAGGCCTCCAGCGCGCGCTCGGCGCGGGCGCGCGCCTCGGCGACGGAGGCGGGGTGGTTCGGCAGCGTCCACGACGCGACCTGATCCGCTCCCAGGGCGCGGGTACGGGCCAGCAGCAGCACCGCGTCGTTCTCCGCGTGCTCCGGCGTCAGCCGGTAGAGCACCTCGTCACAGATCTTCTGCAGGGGCCGGTCGGCCGGCAGCAACGCACCGCTGATCCGGACGAGCTGTTCGTGCGGGTCGTCCGAGACAGCACGCAACATGGCGGTGTTGGACAACAGGAGGATGCTGCCCTCGGCGAGCTCGAACTCGGCCGTGCCGTACTTCGCCAGACCACGGCCCAGCGGTGGCCCGGCCGGCACCACGGCGTACTCGACGGTGCCGTCGGGCAGGGCCAGCACCGGAGGCGGATGCCCGGCACTCGCGACCGCGCAGCGGCGGGTGATGGGGCTGTAGACGACGTAGAGACAGGTGGTGTCCTCGATCTCGTCGTCCGCCGGGGGATCCGGATCACGCGGCCGTTCTCCGAGGAGACGGGTCACCAGGGCGTGCAGCCGCTCCAGGACCTCGTCGGGTGCCAGGTCGAGGACGGCCAGCGCGCTGATCGCGGCCCTCACCTCGCCCATGGTGGCGGCGGCCCTCAGGCCGCTGCCCGCCGTGTCGCCGGTCACCAGGGCCACCCGCGCCCCGGAGAGGGGGATGACGTCGAACCAGTCCCCGCCGGCGCCGAGCGGGCAGTAGCTGTAGGCCGTCTCCACCGCGGCGTGGCCGCGGACCCGGGCCGGTCGCAGGCTGAGCTGGAGGACGCGGGCGGCCGATCGCTCCCTCGTGTACAGCCGGGCGTTGTCCAGGCACAGGGCCACGCGATCGGCGAGTTCGGCGGCGAGGGCGAGCTCACCGTCGTCGAAGGCGTGCGCGGTGCCTGCCCGGTAGCAGTGCGCCACCCCGACCACGGAGCCGCGGGCCGCCAGGGGCAGCACCAGCACCGAATGCGCCCCCGCCTCGATCATGCGGCGCCCCCGCACCGGCTCCCGGCCCAGCCAGTCCGCGTCCGGGCTCAAGTGATCGATCATGCGTGGCCGGAGGTCGGCCAGAGACTGGGCGAAGGGAGTCGCCGAGGACAGGCCGATCGCCTCGCCGATGGAGGGAAGGTACCGCTCGGCGTCCGGAGCGACGGAACGACGGCCCGTGCACCGCAGGGCCCCGTACTCCATGACGGTGCCCGGTGCGGAGACCTCGCCGCGCAGGACGGAGTCCAGTACCTCGACCACCACGGTGTCGGCCAGCGCGGGCACCATCTCGTCGGCGAATTCCTGAGCGGTACGGAAGATGTCGAGCGTCGTACCGATGCGTCCGCTCGCCCGCTCCAGCAGGGCCAGCCGCGCCGCCGCCCGTTTGCGCTCGGTGATGTCCACGACGGCCGTCGCCAGCCCCATGACGCCGCCGGCCGCGTCCTCCAGCCGGAAGCAGGAGACCGACAGGACGATCTCGGGCTGGTCGGAACTCAGATGGCCGCGCACCTCCACGTCCAGAGCCGGCACTCCTGTCTCCAGCACCTCCAGCACGGTCGTCTCATAGTTGCCGGTGTAGAAGTCACCGGCCCACTCCCGCGGGTGGCGGCCCAGGGCCTGATCCAGGGCGAACGCCCGGACGTAGCGAGCCGCGGTGTTGAATCGGACCAGGCGAAGCTGCGTGTCGAGGACATGCAGGCCGACGGTCGACTCGGAGAAGAGCGCCGCGAGAACGGCATCGTCCAGCTCCGACCCCGGTCTGCCACGTCCGCCACGCGATGCACCCATGCCACTTCCGTAGACCGTTGACCACCCATACATTCCGGTTTGCCAGAGTTCCACCATATTCGTTCAGGAGTGGCGCGCGACCGGAGCACCGGTGCGCGCGGGCGGACCCCTGCCTGAACCAACGGACGCACCCCGCCCGGCGGACTCCCCCGCGCTCGCCGGACGAGCCCGGCGCCCTGCCCGCGGCGGGCAGGGCGCCTGCGGGACCTAGAACGGTGTCAGGGTCAAGCGGATCGCCTTGGGCGCGGTGTCCTGGATGAACGACGCGAAGTCGGCGACGTCGTCGAAGGCGAAGCCGTAGGCCTTGCCGTCCGCGGTGGCCGCGTGAATGGCCTTGGAGTAGTGGTTGGTGAGGCCGGTCCGGTAGAAGTCGGCCGCGGAGGTGGTCGGTTGGGCCGGGTTGCTGAGCAGTGTGGAGCGGTTGAAGCCGGCGCCGAGGACCGCGGCCACCGGGCCGGTCGTGCCGTCGTTGGGCGCGGCGAGGGTGCCGTCGCAGAAGAGGACGTCACGGGTGGAGGGCTTGGCGAACGAGACGGAGGCGGGCCCCGCGAAGGTGAACCTGCCTCCGCGCACCCGGCCGGTGAACGTGCCCGCGTTGGTTTTGACGGTCAGGTTCTTGCCGGTGTACGTGCTCCACACCTGGTCGATGTACGGGGCGAGGTAGTCCTTGGCGAACAGGCCCGCGTCCAGGCCGTGACCCGGGGCGATGATGCGGAGGTCGCCGACCACGAGGGGCGCGAAGTCCGCGTTCCGCTTGATCGCGGCGAACGCGGCGGCCCGTCCGCCGTGCCGGATGGTGCCGGTGGTCTGCTGCTTGGCCCCGGTCAGCCGGATGTTCATGGGCACGCTGAACATGTCGACCATGGTGGTGTTGCAGAACATGCCGGCCGCGTTGAAGGTGAACTCGGCACAGTCGTGCACCACCCCGAAACTGGGGTCGGACTTGACCCAGCCGGCCGGGAACTGGAGGGCAGCGTTGCCGTTGCCGTCCTTGACCACCTTGAGCTTCAGTTTCGCGCCCAGCGACACATAGATGCGGCCCGACATGAACGGGAGGCTGAGCTTCGTCTCCCCGCTCTTGGCCAGCGTGAGCGCGTAGTCGGTGAATCCGTTCGCACCGTTGTCCGAGAGGGAGATCGGCGCGAGCCTTCCGTCCTGGGTGACGCGGACCTGCTTTCCGTTCTGGTTGCCGACGATGTACACGTGCACCGACGCGTTGCCGAACGAACCGCTGTTGTTGACGATCGTCAGCGGGAGCGAACCCGCGGCGGCCTTGGTGGTGGCGTTCGTCTGGCCGGCCATGGCGTACGGGGCGATCGCCGCGATGGCGGGTGCCGCGACGGCAGCGCCGCCGAGGGCGAACAGCGTCTTGCGACGGGTCAGGTTCCGCTGGTGACGAGGCGTCATGTGACGTGTACTCCTTGGTGCTTGCGCCTTGGGGAGGCGGTGGGGGGAGGAAGGGCGAAGGGTGCCGGGAAGGTCGGCCGAGGCATTGGAGGGGCGCCGGTCAGGCGAGTCGGGCTGGAGGGCGGCCGGTCAGCCGAGCGTCCACTTCTGGTTGGCCGTTCCGCCGCAGGTCCAGATCTGCAGCCGGGTGCCGTCGGCCGAGGAACCGTCCTTGGCGTCGAGGCACTTGTCCGCGCCGGTGTTCGTCAGATCACCGGCGGAGGTGAGAGTCCACCGCTGCGCCTTCGTGCCGTTGCAGGTGTAGAGCTGAACCGCGGCTCCGTTCTCGGTGGAGGCGGCGCGTACGTCGAGGCACTTGCCCAGGGCCCGTACGGTGCCGTCGCCGCCCACGGTCCACTTCTGGGCGTCGGCCCCGTTGCAGCCGTGGAGCTGGATCGGCGTCTCGTCGGCGCTGGAGGCGCCCGCCACGTCGAGGCACATGCCACCGATGCCCTTGATGGCGCCGGTGGTTCCGGACCCGGCGGTGGGCTGGGCGGTGTTCGCGGCGGAGACCCGCACGTAGTCCACGGTCATGGTCTGCGGGAAGGAGGTGCCGGAATCCGGGCTGCCGGGCCAGTCACCGCCGACCGCGAGGTTCAGGATGACGAAGAACGGGTGGTCGTAGACCCACTTGTTGCCGTTCACGTCGGCGGGCGTGCGGGTCTCGTACGTCTGCCCGTCCACGGACCAGGTGATGGCGGTGGGGCTCCAGTCGACGGCGAAGACGTGGAAGTCGTCCGCGAAGGCCTTGCCGCCCGGCAGGGTGTACGCGGCGCCGATACCGCCGGCACCCGAGTATCCCGGGCCGTGGATGGTCCCGTGCACCGTGCCGGGTTCCTTGCCGACGTTCTCCATGACGTCGATCTCGCCGCTGTTCGGCCAGCCCGCGCTGCCCAGGTTGTCGCCGAGCATCCAGAAGGCGGGCCAGACACCCTGCCCGCGCGGCACCTTGATGCGGGCCTCGAACCGGCCGTACGCCTGGGTGAAGGCCTGTGCGGTGTTGAGCCGGGCCGACGTGTACTGGCAGGTTCCGTTCCAGCACTGGAGTCCGCTGTCGCTGTTCTTGCGCGCGGTGATGACCAGGTGGCCGTTCCCGTCGAGGGCGGCGTTGTCGGAGCTCTTCGTGTAGTACTGCAGCTCGTGGTTGCCGTTGCCCGAACCGCCGGTCTCCAAGGTCCACTTGGCGGAGTTCGGTGCGCTTCCGGCGGCCCCGTCGAATTCGTCGGACCAGGTCTGCGCGACCGAGGCGGCGTGGGCCCGGTTCGCGGCGGGGCCCGTGGCGGTGAAGAGGACACCACCGGCGACGCCTGTGGCGAGCAGCAGCGCCAGTCCTCCGAGGGACCATCGCCGTGCGCGATGAGCAGCCATGGCTGAACACACCTTGTCTGTGGGGGAGTTTGAACCCGTGCTCCAGCCCGCGCCCGCTGCGCGTGCGACGAGAGCACATCGATGAGAGCGCTCTCCCGCCAGCGGTGGACGGCACCGGTGGGCCCCGATGCTACTCACGAGTTGTTGAGAGTCCAACTGACGTCCGGGCACCCCAAATGGCCCTGAGCTGGGGTTGCTTCCGGAAGCACCTGGCTCCCAGGGTTGCTTAAGACGCGTTTAACCCGCACTTAAGAAGGAGCGTTCCGCTTCCGGAGTGTCATCCGCCCGGTCTGTCGTGGATCCGCCCGATGGGACACCGGAGTTCAGCTCCCGTCCGGCAGGCGGTCCCTGTTCCCCGCCCCGACCGGCGGTACACGAACGTCGGGAAGTCCCGACCGGACAGACGGCCACGCACTCTTCCGCCGAGCCGAGTGCGTCGTCCGGTCGCGCCAGTTCGAACTGCGCCTGCGCCCGAAGGCGCAGCAGGAACGCCCGCTTCGCCGCGGACCACCGCGCGCCCGGTACGGCCAAGGACACGTCCGTCGCCGTGCAGGACTCCTCGCAGTGGCCGACGTTGCGGCAGGGCGAAGGCGTGCTGGGCCAGGCTGCGGGCCAGGAGGTCCCGGTGCTGCGGGCGGGGCTCCTCCGTCTCGACCAGCGCCGTGTACACGGCCAACGCCTCCTCGGCCCAGGCAAGCCGCCGTCGCGGCGGTGCCGGCCACACCAGCACCCAGCCGAGGGTGAGGCAGCGCATCAGCGCGGCACCGTGCGACCGCCGCGCCGGACGCGTGCTCAGCCGGGCCGCCGCCCGCGACAACGGCAGCAGTGTGCGCACCAGCCCCACCAGCGCCTCCCCTCCGGGGATCCTCACCCGGAGGACGACCGAGCGCCCGAACTGGTTGCCCGGAAAGCGCGGGGCGAGACCGGGCGCGCGATCGGATGGTCCGCGGCCCGGAGGTCCAGGTGAACGCGAACGGAGGCTGTCGCCCCGTCGTGTCGCCGGTGAGCGGGCGACACGACGACTCGGGGCGACAGCCTCCGTAGGCGGACTACTTCAGACCGTAGGCGCGGATCACCTCCTGGGTGATCCGGTTGCCCGCGTCGTCCCAGCCCTCGGCCTTGAGCGACACGTAGCCGTGGTGCGGGGCGTCGTAACAAGCCGTCCAGGTGCCGGACTTGCCGTCCGTCCTGACCGGTGTCCAGGTCGCGCCGTCGTCGTAGGACACCGACAGTGTGGCGCCCTGGATCTTCCCGGCGCCTGCCGCGCCCTCAAGGTGACGCGGGGTGAGGCGGAGCGTCTGGCGGCCGCCACGAGCGTCACCCGCCAGATCGGTGTCGACCCCGTAGTCCATCTGAAGAACCGCCATCCGGTCGATCTTCGTCGGATCGGTCACCGGATCGGACTTCACCTGCCACACCGTGTGGGTGCGGGGCGACAACCGGTAGGTGTCGGCGTCGCGTTCGGCGGTGAGGTCGAGGGTGTAGACCGACGGGGTCGTCGGCGCGGGGTAGATCGTGGCTGCCTGCGAGGTGCTCGTCTTGATCAGGGTGCCGTCCCGATAGACCTTCAGGCTCTTCATGTCACCGCTCTGCATGACGCCGGCGTGCTGTCCCGCGCTGCTGTCGGCCCAAGGCTGGACGTTGAACGCGATCTGGGCCTTCTGCCGCTGCGACCACCAGTAGGTGCCGCCGTTGGCGGGCCGCGTCACCGCTCCGAAGAAGTCACGGACCTGCCGCGATCCCGGCTTGTACGCGTTCCGCACGCTCTGCGAGGAGAGCACCGTTCCCGGCCCGGTGGCCGCGGTCTCCACCCACTGGGTGCCCGGCTGCGTCGAGACGTAGTCGGTGCGTGTGCCGGGGATGTCCAAGCGCTGCAGGAACCCGGAGCCGTACTTGCGGTACGGACGGAAGCCCGACCGGTACTCGCCGCTGGGCGTGGTGGTCGTGCCGTGGAAGCGCATGTCCACGGTGGCCAGATCGGACGAACGGGGCCGGTAGGTCAGCCCGGTGGACGGGATCTGTCCCGGGTGGGCGTCGGAAAGGTCGTACACGTACGGGGAGTTGGGCACACCCTCGACGTCCAGTCGTCCCCGGCCGCGCTTGGCGTCGGCGATCAGGGCCGCGCCGTCGCGCGCGGTGAGGGAGAACACCGGCACGGCGCTGTAGCCGCTGCTCGCGGTGCCGACGTACTCCAGCAGCTTGCCCGGCTGGTCGTTGACGACGATCAGCAGCCCGGCCCCGGCGTCGGCTGCGGCCTGTGCCCGGTCGGCGGCGGAGATGACGTCCGAACGGGTCACCAGCGCCACCTTGCCCTTGACCCTCAGCTTCGCGTACTCGGCGGCGGTGCCGGTGCCGGCGTACACCATGTCCAGGCGCCTGTGACCGTCGTACAGCGCGGAGCCGCCCTGGCCCATCGGCCGGAGCTCACGGCCGTCGTCGGTGAGGGTGAGGAACGGGGCCGCCTTGCGCCAGCGGGTCTCGTACTCGAAGCTGCCGGTGGTCACCTTGCGGGTGGGCAGCACGAACATGCTGTCGTACTTGGCGGCCAGCAGGTACTGCACCTCCAGGATGCCCAGCCCGTACTGGTTGAGGTCCGAGCCGTCGGCGCGGTACCAGTTCATGGACAGCACCCGGTCCTCGGTCCTGCGCGGGACCTCCGCGGTGACCTCGCGGGTACGGCTCGCGTCGAGGACCACGTCACGGTCCTGGTCGAGGACGACCTCGGGGTCACCCATCAGCGCCATGCCGACCGAGTCCGGGCCGTGGCTGCCGGGCACGTCCAGGTAGGTCACCAGGCTGTAGGTGCCCTCGCGCAGCCGCAGGTCGAGCGTGCCGCTGTCGTCGATGGTCTGGGAGTACGGGTCCTCGTTGGCCCCGAAGCGCTGGATCTCGACCCAGCCCGCCGTCGGCTTGCCGGAACGGTCCTTCAGGGTGACGTGCAGGGTGTGGCGAGCGTCCTCCCGGTACAGGCCCACCTGGGTACGGGCGAGCGTCGCGCCGGAGGAGGCGTCCGCGGCGGTGATCTGGCCGAGGTAGCGGCGGCCGTCGGCGCCCAGGCCCGGCTTGGCGGTGGCGGTGACCGTCGCGGTGCCGTGGGCGGGCACGGTCACGGTGTCGGCGGAGAGGGTGAACATCCCGTCGGGGGCGGGCTTGCCCTTGTCGGCGGTCGGGTCGGTGTCGTACGGGCCGCCGCCGACGGAGGCGTTCAGCGCGAGGTTCAGCTCCGCGGGGGAGTCGCCGGTGTTGGTGTAGGTGACGGTGCGGTCGACCGAGCTCGCGCCGTCGTGCGGCCAGGCGTCGATGCCGAAGTAGGCCGAGCCGGTCGCGGTGACGGTGGCGGTGGTCGCGGCGGCGAGGTCGACGCGGCCGCTGCCCACCTGGTAGGTGGTGTACGCCGACAGTTCCTTGGAAGTGCTCATCAGCGCGTCCTTGAGCTGCCGCGCCTTCCAGTCCGGGTGCTCCTGGGCGAGGATCGCGGCGGCTCCGGCGACGTGGGGCGTCGCCATGGAGGTGCCGCTCATCGACGTGTACCAGCCGGTTTCGGCGGTGCCGCCCGCCTTGGCCGCGAGCACGGCGACGCCGGGGGCCGAGATGTCCGGCTTGAGGGCGTAGTCGCCGAGGCGCGGGCCCTGGGAGGAGAAGTACGCGCGCTTGTCGGCGGAGTCCACCGCGGCGACGGTCAGCGCCTCGTCGGCGGCGCCTGGGCTGCCGATGGTCGTCTCGTCGCCCGAGTTGCCGGCCGCGATCACGAACAGGGCGCCGCTCTCGTCGGTGAGCCGGTTCACGGCCTGGCTCATCGGGTCGGTGCCGTCGGACGGCGTCGACGATCCCAGGCTCATGCTGATGACCTTGGCGCCCTGGTCGACGGCCCACTCCATGCCGGCGATGATCCAGGAGTCCTGGCCGTAGCCGTCGTTGGAGAGCACCTTGCCGATCAGCAGGTCGGCGCCGGGCGCCACGCCCTTCTCCACGCCGTCCGAGGCGGCTCCGCTACCGCCGACGGTCGAGGAGGTGTGGGTGCCGTGGCCGTGGCCGTCCTCGGTGGTCTCGTCGGGGACGAAACTCTGCGACGCGCCGATCCGGCCGGCCAGGTCGGGGTGGCGGGAGTCGGCGCCGGTGTCCAGGACGGCGACCTTGACGCCCTTGCCGTCCAGGCCCTTGTCCCAGGCTGCGGGTGCGCCGATCTGGGCGGTGCTGTCCTTCAGGGTGGCCTTGACGCGGCCGTCCAGCCAGATCTTGGACAGCCCGTCGCCGAGCCGGGGAGTGGCGGAGGCCGCCCCGGTCAGCGACTTCGCTCCGGCGGAGGCGCCGGTGGCGGACGTCGCGGGCGCGACGGACTTCCACAGTTTCCGGGCCTGCTTCTTGGCGGCGCGTACGGATGTCGCGTGGATCGCGGGCAGGGTGCGCACCCGGGTGGCGCCGCTGGGTGTGGTGGTGGCGGAGGACGCCGACTTGGAGCCGTAGCCCAGAATGAGCGGGATGCCGTCGCTGTGCGCGTCGTCGTAACCCTGCTCGATCAGGGCGGTGACGTCGAACAGCCGCCGGTCCAGCCGGTTCGCGGCCAGGTAGGGCAGCGCCTCGTCCGGATAGACGTACAGGTCGCCGCCGACGGTCTCGGTGCGCACGCCTCCGAGGGCGCCGGGCGGGCGGGTCACGTCGGCGGTCTGGCTGCCGGTGCCGAGGTCGCTGACGCGTACGACGTCACCGGTGAGGAGAGTGACGGTGTGTTGCCCGGTGCCGGGGGCCGCAACGGGCTGGGCCGCGTCGGCCCCTGATGGTGCGTCAGCCGCCGCGACGCCGGGTGGCCAGGCCAGGGATGTCAGAACTGCGAGGGTACCGACCGCTGCCGCGAGCGCCCTGCGGCTGCTCCGGCTGGGGGGTATGCGGGAGATCATGGAACGCTTTTTATCGGTCCCGACCTGCGGTGGGAACAGCGGACGGTGGCACGAAAGCGCCACGTCTCACATGTGCCAGATTGGCGAACTCCCCACAAATGCAGGGGAGTTGTCCCAACAACACCGTTCGCGGCGGCCTCATCGTATGCCGCCCCGAAGGCCCTTATGAAGTGATACCGCGACTGTCCGGATCGTGCGGCCGACATGTCCGGTCCCATGCCGGACTCGGCCCCGTACGCGCCGACGGCCGACCGGCTCGCGGCGCCCGCCGCGGGCGACCGCCGGCGTCACCTCGCGGGCCTGTTCGGGCGACCGTCGGCGTCAGCTCGCGGGCCCGTTCCGGCGACCGTCTGCTTCGGCCCCGGTCACGAACCCGTGGGAGAGCCGCCCGGGACCGTGGCCGCGGGAGACGACGTGTTCACCGCGCCGGTCGAACCGGGCTGCGGGGTCTGCGCGGAGCTGCTGTCGGGCGAGAACCACGCCACGCCCACGAGCACCGCCAGGAGGAAGACCAACGCTCCGGCAGCCGCGCCCACGGCTCTTCGCCGATCACTGAGGAGCTCAGTGACTCCCGGACGCGGGCGTCTGCGCGACCGGTGGCCGCCCGCCGTGTCCCTCGCCGCCGACGGCAGCGCGTACGTGGTCGAGGGGCCGGCGACACTGAAGTCCTGCCGGTCCTGCCGATGGCGCCCCGGATCCGGCATCGCGGCCGGGAGCGGCTCGGGACGCCCCTGCCAGGCGCCCGAGCTGTACCAGGCTGCCGCCTGAAGCGCGGTGGGGCGGTCGTCGGGCTGCTTGGCGAGAAGGCCGAGCAGGTAGTTCTCGAACGCGGGCGGCAGGTCGGCGCCGAGTGCCCGGGGCGGCGTGGGGGCGGTGTCCAGGTGGTGATGGAGGACGGCGACGGGACTGCTCGCCTGGAACGGCGGTCTGCCGGTGAGGAGTTGGTACAGGACGCAGCCGAGGGAGTACATGTCGGACGGCGGCCCGGCGGTCTTGCCCAGGGCCCGCTCGGGCGCGAGGTACAGGCTGGTGCCGACGATCTGCCCGGTCGCGGTCAGGCCGCCCGCCGGATCGTCCAGGAAGCGGGCGATCCCGAAGTCGCCGATCTTGACGCTCCCTTCGGCGTCCAGGAGCAGGTTTCCCGGCTTGATGTCGCGGTGCACGATGCCTTGCTGATGCGCGGCGGCGAGCCCCGCGGCCGCCTGTGCCGCGATCCGTGCGACGCGCTCGGCGGGAAGCGTCCCGGCGCCGGCCAGGACATGCGCGAGACTGTCACCCTCGACCAGCTCCATCACGAGGAAGAGCCGGTTCTCGTACGACCCGAAGTCCAGGACGCCCACCACATGAGGATGGTTCAGCAGGCCCGCGGTCTGTGCCTCCAGACGGAACCGGGCCGCGGCGGTCGGGTCGGCGTCCTGGGAGAGGAGCAGCTTGACGGCCACGGACCGGCCGATCATCTCGTCGTGGGCCCGCCACACCTCCCCCATCGCGCCCCGCCCGAGAGTGGTGTGCAGCCGATACCGCCCCGCTATCAGCACTTGTGCTTCATCCTCACGCCGTTGGGATTCCGTCGATCGCCACGGGTCAATGCCCTACCGAGCAGGAGTGACCACCGGGGCGCCGCAGCAGGTTGAGCCTACTGCCAACACGACAGTGATCAGACGCTGTTCACCCTCGGCCTCAAGATCGCGGAGAACCGGTCGGAGTGCCACCGGACGTTGACTGAATGTGACACCAAAGTCGATCCGGGGTTGACCGACGAGGACATACGGAGGACAGAGCCTCCACACCCCCGGTCACGCACCGCGCGAGCGGCCAGCACATTGGTATGGACCTCATTGCGACCGCCCACTACCCTCGTTGACGCAACTCTGAGAGCGCTCTCTCCTGCCCTTCGCCCCACTCACCGACCATCGGATCGACGAAAGGCAACTCCCTTGAGACGCACCACAGTTCTGCGCATCGCCTTATCAGCCGGCCTGCTCGTCAGTGCCGCGACCGCCGGCCTCACCCAGGCCGCGGCCGACGAAGCCCCCCTCACCGCCACAGCGTCCCGGGCACCCGCCTCCTCGGCACTGATCACGGCCATGCGGCACGACCTCGGACTCACCAAGCGGCAGGCGACCGCCCGGCTCGCCGACGAGACAGCGGCACGCGGCGTCGAGCGCACAGCCCGGCGCGTGGCCGGCGCCTCGTACGGGGGCTCCTGGTTCGACGCCAAGAGCGGCCGGCTCGTCGTGGCCCTCACCAAAGCCTCCGCGAGCGAAGCCGTGGAGGCGACCGGTGCCCGGGTCACCCTCGTCGAACACAGTCAGCGACAGCTCGACGCCACCATGGCACGCATCGACGCGCTCGACGCGCCTGCCGGTGTGGGCAGTTGGCACGTCGACCCCAAGGCCGGCTCGGTCGTCATCGACGTGGTCTCCGCACACGAGAATGACAACGATGTCCGGTCCTTCGTCACCCGTGCCCGCGCCTCCGGTCCCGTCACCGTGCGGCGGACCGACAAGGCACCGAGGACGTTCGCGGCCGGCACGGTGGGCGGTGACCCCTACTACACGGGCAACGTCCGCTGCTCCATAGGCTTCTCGGTGTACGGCGGCTTCGTCACCGCGGGGCACTGTGCCCAGCCGGGCGCCGGCGTCAGCGGCTGGGACCACAGCTACATCGGCAACTTCCAGGGCTCCTCGTTCCCGGACAACGACTACGCCTGGGTCAACGTGGGCAGCGGCTGGTGGACCGTACCCGTCGTCCTCGGCTGGGGCACCGTCTCCGACCAGCTCGTCCGGGGCTCGGGCGAGGCCCCCATAGGAGCGTCGATCTGCCGTTCCGGCTCGACCTCGCACTGGCACTGCGGCACCGTCCTCGCGAAGAACGAGACCGTCAACTACAGCCAGGGCGCGGTGCACCAGATGACCAAGACGAGCGTCTGCGCCGAACCCGGCGACTCGGGCGGCTCGTTCATCAGTGGTGACCAGGCGCAGGGTGTCACCTCCGGCGGCTGGGGCAACTGCACCAGCGGAGGCGAGACCTGGTACCAGCCCGTGAACGAGATCCTGAACCGCTACGGGCTCACACTGCACACCGCGTGACCCGACCGCGCCGGCCCACCCGCCAAGTGGGCCGGCGCACCGGCGAGTCGGCTGCCGGCCGAGCAGGACGAGGGCCCGCCACGGGAGGTGGCGGGCCTTTCGCACGGAACTCCGGCCGAACGTCAGGCGTCGCGCAGCGGGCCACGCACCGAGAGCCTGTCGCAGAGCCGGCTTGGAACCGTTCATCGCGCGTCAGCCGCTGAAGGGCGTCCCAGGTGTCGGGCCGTCGCTGTCGTAGCAGTAGCAGTAGCAGTAGTTCGATCGTGGGACACCCACGTCGAGGGGCACGCTCGCGTCGCCACGACGGCGGCGGCCGTGCACGATGGGATGGTACCCATCGCAGATTCGGAAAGGCCCTCCCGTGATCAGCATCCCAGCCCGCACGGCCCATGACGGTACACAGCTCCCAGCCGTCGGCCTGGGCACCTGGCCGATGGACGACGCACAGGCCGAGGAAGCGGTGAGCCACGCGCTCGGCATGGGCTACCGGCTCGTCGACACGGCGACCAACTACCGCAACGAGACCGGCACCGGACGAGGTGTCGCCCGCGCCGACGTGCCGCGCGAGGAGATCGTCGTCACCACCAAACTGCCGGGCAGGCACCACGGTTACGACGAGACCCTCGCCTCCTTCGAAGAGTCCCGCCGCCGCCTCGGACTCTCCTACGTCGATCTCTACCTCATTCACTGGCCACTGCCCCGCGTGGACAAGTACGTGGACTCCTGGAAGGCGATGATCGAGCTCCGCGACGCGGGTCTGGTGCGTTCGATCGGCGTCTCGAACTTCACGGCCGGACACCTCACCCGGCTGGAGGCGGAGACCGGAGTGCTGCCTTCGGTGAACCAGATCGAGCTCCATCCCTATTTCCCCCAGGACGAGTTGCTCGCCTTCCACGCCGACAAGGGCATCATCACGGAGAGTTGGAGCCCCCTGGGTCGTGGCAGCAGCCTCCTGGACGATCCGGAGCTCGGGAAGATCGCCGAGGCACACGGCGTGACACCGAGCCAGATCGTGCTGCGCTGGCACACACAGGTCGGAGCGGTCCCCATCCCCAAGTCCGCCGACGCCGGGCGGCAGCGGGAGAACCTCGACATCTTCGGATTCGAGCTGACTCCCGCCGAGATGGCGGCCGTCACCGGCCGTCCGCACCGGCGCCTCGGCGGCGATCCCACGACGCACGAGGAGTTCTGAGCGCTCAGGAACCTCAGTCGTGTCACGCCTCCGCGCCGGGGCGCCGACGCGGAGGTGTCCTTCCGGTCCCTCGAAAGCCCGGACGCGACATCCTTCCCACGGCCTCACTTCAGGTTCCCGCCCCCAGTTCATACGCCCTCGGGCGGTCCGTCCGCGACCGCAGCAGCGTCACGGCGCGCGACCTGTCCGGCATCACCCCGCGCCTGTCGGCGAGCGCCACCGTCCGCGGCGCGGTGTAGAACCGCGCGGTCAGGCGTACGGGGCAGGGGGAGCGGCGCGAGGACCGGCTGTTCCAGGACCGGCTGTTCGTCCTGTCCACCGGACAGTGGACCGGCTTCGACACGCGAGAAGCGGGCGTTCGTACGTCGACGCCGGGGACGCCGGTCCCGGGGGGGGGGGGGGGGGGGGGGGGGGGGGGGGGGGGGGGGGGGGGGGGGGGGGGGGGGGGGGGGGGGGGAGGGGAGGGGGGGGTGGGGGTGGGTA
>NZ_JBVJCT010000014.1:54701-62233 GCF_055588305.1 Streptomyces sp. NPDC042002
CCTCCCTCCTATGCCCCCCCCTCCCCCTCCCACCTCCCTCGCCCGTCGTCTTTCTCCCCCCCCCCCCCCCCCCCCCCGGGCCGGGGCGGACTACGACGGGTCGTGCACCGTGCCGGTGAACTCCGGCCCGTCGTGCGGCGCACCGCTCCCGTCGTAGACGGTCAGACGCAGCCGTACCGTCTCCTCCGGCTCGGTCACGGTGTCCGCGACGGTGGGGATGGTGATCTCGGTGCCCGTCCGGCCGGCCGGGACATCGGCGAAGAGGAAGAATCCGCGCACCTGGGACAGGGGCCGTGACGGCAGCGGTTCCTCGCCGGAGTTCTGCCGCAGCCACCGGGGATCGACATCGGTGGTGGACAGTTCGGCGCCGCCGGTGACCGGCAGGACGGCGATGCCGGCCTGGATGTCCGCGTCGGCCGCCGCGGAGAGGGACATCCGCCAGGTCAGGTTCCGGCCCTCGGCGGCGCGGGCGGAGGCCGGGGTCACCGTGAGGGTGGGCGCCGGATCGTCGTTCCGCGCGGTGACGCCGCCTCGGTGGGCGCCGACCACCGCACCGTGCACCGCCTTCACGAAGATGTCGTGCGACACGTCGTAACCGAAGCGTGTGTTGCCCCGGACCTCGACCCTCACGTCAGGGCTCTGGCCGCCGGGTCGTACGGTCACCTCGCGCGAGGTGGTCCGGCCCGTGTCCGGATCGGCGACGAACAGACGGACCGTGCCGCTTCCGTGGCCGGTGACCTTCACCGGCACGCGGTAGGTCCGGACGCCCGTGTCGCCCTCCTCGACGGTCAGCCGGCCGATGTCGACGCGCGTCAGGGCCGCGGCCCGGACTGCGGGGGTTCCGGCGCGCCATCCCCACGAGTCGACGAGCCACGCCTGCCCCGACCGGGTGCGCGGGACGAGTCCGAGGGCCGTCAGGCGGTGCAGGTCGACACCCGCCCGGGTGGCGGCGGTCAGGGGCAGCCGGACCTCCTGTCCCCAGTAGGAGGCGGTGCGGCCGGTCCCGGGCAGTCCGTCGAGGTGGACGCGGCCGAGGGTCGCCCGGTGGCCGGAAGCGTCGGTCAGGGTGACGTCGAACCGGGTGTCCCTGGTGTTCGGCGGCACGATCAGGCGCATGGCCAGAGCGTCGGAGCCGGCGATCGAGACCGGCCTCGCGGAGCGGACCCGGACGGTGGATCCGGCGGCCGTCCACCGCAGTGCCACGGCGCGCCGGGCCGGCTCCTTCGGCGACTCCCAGCGGGCGAAGTGCGGCGAGACGCCGTTGCTGCCGGAGCCGAGGCAGGCCGCGGACTCGTTCTCGTCCACCTCCGCGCACAGCCGGCCGCCGTCGACGGAGACCGGTCCGTCCGGCAGGAAGGCCGGGGTTCGGCGGGCGCCGACCGCGTGGGTGAGAACCCTGGCGGGGTCGGCGGAGGGCGCGCGGCGGCCCGAACCGTCCAGGAGCGGCCGTACGCGGTCGTCACCGGCGACGAACAGCCGCGCGGCGGCCGCGATGTAGGTCGCGCCGGCCTTCTGTTGCTGACGGGCCGTCAATCTCGTCGCGGTGCCCGGCGAGCAGACCCGGTCGGGCTGGTCCCCGCTCCAGAAGTCGTCCTCCGCCGGTGCCTGGGCCTGGCCGGGTGTCCACTCGCTGTTGAAGAAGTTGTGGTCGGCGCCGACCATGTAGACGGCGCTGTGCAGGGCGGCGCCGCGGCTGACGCCGCGGGTCGCGTCCACGTACATCTCGCCCTGGAGGTCGGACACATCGCCGTCGCAGCCGGGCAGGATCGTCGCCGACGGCACGTCGGGCGTCGGGTTCTGGCCGAAGACGGTGGGGCCGATCAGTACGGTGCCCCGGATGTGCCAGCGCACCGGCCCGCGGTAGCCGTCCTGGTCGGCAGGAGCGGGGTAGAGGCTGTCCATGGCGGCCCGGTTCACGCCCTCGCCGCCGCGCGAATGGCCGACGAGCAGGACGCGCGACAGGTCGGCGGGAGCCGCCCGTCGGACGATCGCGGGTGCGGACGCCGGGTGTGCCGCCCAGTCGGCCCAGTGGGCCAAGTGCTGCCGCACCAGGGAAGATCTGGCCTGTGCGCCGCCGTCCTCCGCCGCGTAGTCCTGTCCGTTGACGCCGTTGGCGGCGATGGACACCGTCACGTATCCCTGCGAGGCCAGCAGCCTCTGGTCGGCGAGGTAGCCCCGGTAGCTCGGGATCGGTTTCGCGCCCGCGGGGCACGGCCATTCGCCGCCGGTCTCGTCGCCGTGGCCGGTGTAGCAGGTGGCGTGGCGGCCGTGCAGGAACAGGGCCAGCGGCCGGTGTCCCGGGGCGTTCGTGGGCGCTACCACCACAGCGCGCATCTCCACGGCCTCGGCGAAGCCGGGCAGGCGTATCGAGGCGAGGGCGTAGTCGCCGGTGACCGTCCGGTAGGTGCCCGGATTACCGGGGTCGACCGCGTTGGCGGGAAGCCGGGTTGACGGCTGTGCCGCGAGTCCGGGGCGTTGTCCGGCGGGCCTGTTCTGGTCGGCGCCCGCCGCGTCCAGGCGCCGTTCGCCGGTCCTTGCCTGGAGGTCCGACGGCTTCCCGAGCCGTGCCGCGCCGAGCGCGAGCCGGAAGGAGCGGCCGTCCGGCGCGCCGACGGGCCTGCCGAGGAAGCGGTCCCCGGCGTAGAACGCGACGCCTGAATCACTGATGGGCACCGGATTGTCCGAGTGCCAGACCAGTTGTCGTGCCGTTCCCTGGCCGGTGACACTCCACCCGGCGGGAAGTCCGCCGTCGGGGTCCGCGGCCCGCGCGAGTCCCGCCCTCTGTGCGGAGCCGGCTGTGTTCTGCTGTGCCTGGGTCGATCCTGGCGATCCTGCGACCGCCGCGAGTAACACCGCAGCGACGATGCCTATTCGCCGGACACGGAACAAGGTTCTTCTCCTCTGGTCGGCATTTCGCCCCCGTCGCCCCGTTGGTCCCGAAGCGCTCCCCCGTCCCACGAGGACGGAAGGCGAAGCCGAGGGGTTGCCTCACGTCACCGGCGTATCGCCGCCTCAACTCCCCTGCGGGGAAGTGGAGTCGGACAGTCCGGCGAGGAGAGGGCAAGAGCGGAGAAGAGAAGAGAGGCACCGGCGAGGTAGCCGGGCGCGCGGCGGCCGGCCTTCGTCACGCGTCCGAGCCGCCGTGCTCGGACGCGTGACACGAGGCCGTTCTCAGTCGTCCTGCGGACAGAGGAAGTTCCCGGAAGGGCCCCAGCGCGTCACCGGGGCCGCTTTCACGGCTACGGCTCCGCACGTCAGGTCGGTGATCCTGGTGCCGTCCCCGGTGATCTCCCGAATGTCGACTTCCTTGTTCACCGGATACTTGTGTCCCTTGCCGAAGGTCATGATCCCCGACTCGCCGACGAAGTCGGTGACTCCGGTCGACTGGAGGAACGTGACGACGGCACTGGGGGTGAACTGCGGGTCGGTGACCGAGATCTCGTTCATCACCTGGAAGAGGACCCGCACCGCGTCGTAGCCGGCGCCGGCGTCGCTGTCGGAGGAACCCCCGTAGGAATTACGGAAGTTCGTGACGAAGGGCCCCTTGACGTCGGGCAGGCTGAACTGGTTGTAGAAGAGACTGAGCGAGCCGTACTCCTGCGCCATCAGTTCCGGGTGCAGCACGAGACTGGGAGCGGCGCTCTCGGCCAGCACGGCGACGCGGCCCTGGTGCGTACGGCATTGCTTGTCGCTCTGCAGGTAGTAGAACAGGTCGTACATGACGCTGGACCGGCCCGCGTAGAGGATGAAGCCGTCGGTCCTGCGGATCAGGGCGCAGATACTCGCCGCCACGGAGGGCGTCTGGCTGTCGTTGCTCGACTCGCCGTACGGCACCGGATAGACCGGCCCCGCCGAACCGTAGGCGTCGGTGAACCGCTTCTTCAGATCCGCGCTGAAGTACGTGTCGTGCGGGTCGAAGACCAGGACGGCGGCGGGCGCGGTGTGACCCGGTGCGACCTTGGTCAGAGCCGCCAGCCGGGGTGAGCGCCGGGCGAAGGTCGCCATGATGCGCGCGACCCGCGCGTCCGGTGCCGAGAGCTGGAAGTACGACACCGGGGAGTCGCCCTCGACCATGGGCTGGCCCGAGACTCCGGTGCCGAGGACCGTGACGCCCTGGGCGTCGAGTTCGATGGCGGCCTGGAGGGACTCCGGACGGCTCTGTGTGAGGCCGATGACGCCGGCGATGTGGTCCCGGTGGATGCGGTCGACGATCATGTGGGCCACATCCACGCCACTGGGGTTCTTCGTGTTGAGTCCGCCGTGGGATCCGTACGTGAAGTACTCCCCCGCGTTGGCGACGAGCAGCCGGATCGGCATCTGGGACTTGAGGTTGAGGGCGTTCACCTCCTTCTGGGCGAGCAGCGCGCCGCGCAGCATCTGGAAGCCCGTGGGCACGGTGCGGCGTGACGCGGAGCCGACACTGAGCGGAGCGAGGAAGACCAGGGTGCGATACGGCCCGGTCCGGTCGACATCAGCGTTCTGGCGGCCCAACTGGGTTTCGAGTGCTCGCAGTTCCGGCGCGTACAGGCCATGGGCGAGTTCACACGCGTCGCTGCCGTCGGTGATCCCGACGCGTTCGCCCGTGCTGACCCGCGGACACCAGGTGTCGGTGGCGCGGGGTGCCGCGTGCGTCTGGGCGCGGGGGTGTGTCTCGCCGTGCCGCACCAACTGGAGCAGTCCGGCGGCGACCACCGCCAGCACGGCCACGACGGCCACCGCGGGACGCAGCCAGTCGCCCGCGCGCCGCTCGCGGGAGCGCACGGTCCGTTGCACGGCGGGCCGTTCGGCCGACGTCCCGTTGTCGGGCACGCGTGACAGCGGCACCGCGCGCACCGCTTCGACCGGCTGCCCGGAAGCGCCCGCCGCGAGGAGCGAGGCCACCGCCTGAGCCGTCGTGCCGCGGGCGCTCTGCCGGATTCCCTGGCTCGGGATGCCGGGCCGGGGCAGGCCGACGGCGTACGGCGGGATGTCCGCCGTGGCGGCGCCGAGGACGAGCAGCGGACAGGTCCCGACGTCCTCGGAGACGGCGGAGAAGGAGTTCAGGAGCTTGCGGCTCGGGGAACCGTCGCCGCCGACCGTCGGCAGCAGCAGGACGAAGGGCCATCGCCGCCGTGGCCTGCGCACGCTCCACACCGGCGGCCGGGCCGCCCGCGCCAGGTCATGGATGAGCGCGGTCAGCAGGACCTGCCGGACCACGGCCTCGTCACGGGCCGACACCGCGGACGCCGCGGACCTGGCCGAAGCCGCCGCCCCCGGCTCGGCCGGTGCTCCCTGATCGGCCCTGTCCTGGGCCCGGGAACGCAGGTGGGCGTCGCGCAGGGACATCGCGGCGTTGAGGAAGCTGCGCCCCGGCTCGTCCAGCATCCCGCCGACCCACCGGAAGCGGGCACCGCGGTCGATCCGTACACCGTAAGACCACCGCCACAGCCAGGCCAGCGGCGTGGTCACCAGCCTCGTGATCGCCGACCAGTGCCTGGCGCCGAGTTCGTCGCCGAGTGCGCCGACCTCGGCGGCGAACCCGAACTTCCAGGCGTACTTGTCATAGATCCGGTCGCGCAGTGCCCTCCGTTCGTCCGTCACGTCGCCCGCGACGATGGCGGCGCGCAGCACCGACAGACACGCGTCGAACTCGGTCAGCCGCAGGGTGCCGGAACCGTCCGGCATGGTGACGCGCAGTTGCCTGGCCACCCTGTCCAACAGCCGTACGTGCGGGCCGTCCTGCCCCTCGGCGTCCTCCCCGGGGTGGTCGCACGCGAGCAGTTCCTCGTCGACCAGGGCATGCGGCGCGAGGCTGGCCAAGTGGCCCGTCTCACCGGTGCTGAGGCGTACGAGACGGTGGTGGTAGACGTGCACCAGGGCCGAGAGTGCCGGATCCGGCTCGCCCCGCTCGGTGTCGGCCGCCGTGAGCCCGGCCGCGATGGTGCCCTCCGCGGTCGTGCCGGCCGCCGGCTCGCGGGTGAGCAGCAGGGCGGGCAGCCGGTGCCGTGAGCTCTGCTGCCCGGGCGGGATACCGGCTCGGCGGTCGATGACGTAGCGGTCGATCACTCGGACGATGTCGTCGAAACCGCCGGGGAGGACGAGATCATGTTCGTTCGTCCGATGGGGTTGCGGCACGCGGGGCCTCCCGGATGCTGAGAAACAGGAGGCGAGCCTAGGAACAGCCGGGCCGATTCACGGGGCTTTGCCTCTAAGAGGCGCCCATTGAGCGATTGCGGCCGCTTGTCTTTCGGATCGGACACGCGCGGGCGGACAGCCCGTAGGCGCGGGGTGTGGAGCTTTCCGTAACCGTGCCCGCTCTACGGCTCAACGCGCGCGGCCGGTCACTTCCACCCGTACGCGTAGGCGGCCACCCAGGTGATGTCGAGTTCGGCGCTGCTGCCCGGCGCCGCGCCGGGGCCTTCGAGCGCGCTCTCGTTCTGCAGCACCCAGGACAGGGGCGCGGAGGGAACCCGCCGGGTGTCCTCGCCGATCTGACGGCCGTCGACGAAGAAGCGCACCCGCCCGGGTGTCCATTCCGTGGAGACGGTGTGCCACCGGGTCCAGTCGTCGCCGCTCGGGAAGTAGCCCTGTTCACCCCCGCCGCACGGATGGTGGAAGGCGGTGATGGTGCCGGTCCACTCTCCTTCCGGGTAGTCCATCTCGCAGCCGCCGCCGTAGTGCAGCCACGCGGATTTGTATCCGGGGGCGGGCTTCGTCACCTTGATACGAGCGCTGTACTTGCCGTACGCCATCTGCATCACGGCACGCGGTACGAGCGCCGCGGCGTGCACGGGGCCTCCGTCCTCGGGGCGCCACATGCGGACGCGCATCATCCCGTCGCCGTTCTCGCCGGGACCCACGCTCACCGTGTCCTCGGGGTGGTACTCGCCCACGACGTCCCGGCCCCGGTCGTTCGCCGTGTCGCGCCAACCGGTGGGATACGCCCACCAGTTGTCGCGGTACTTGCCGCTCAGCCCACCGCAGTACGCGCCGGACGTGTCGACGGCGTGGTCGCAGTCGCTGAACGAACCCAGCGGCACCCGGTCGCCGTTGAAGTCCTCCGCGAGGACCTGCCAGAACGGCCCGCAGTCGCCGCGGGGCAGAACGGTGCTCGCGTTGTGGCAGGCGTCCGCCGGACGTGGCGCTCCGTCGGCACGGGGGACCCAGAACAGGGCGCCGGCCAGAAGGGCGAGAGCGAGAGGCATGAGCAGAGCGCGCCCGCGTCGGCCGGGCGCCGCGTGTGAACCCATCGGGGCCTCCCTCGCTCCTCGGCGCGCGGGAGCCGCCGCCGGCCTCCGCCCGGGGTCCGCGAGCACCGCTCCGGACACCGTCCGCGGCGGCGAGCACCACGCGAAGGAGCATCCTCGCGTGAGGGCGGGGGCAGCACCACCCCGTGGACACCTGACGATGCGGATGGTCCGGCTCCGATGCGCCGGACTCGCGGGCCCCTGCGTCCAGTGTGCCGGGGGGGGGGGGGGGGGGGGGGGGGGGGGGGGGGGGGGGGGGGGGGGGGGGGGGGGGGGGGGGGGGGGGGGGGGGGGGGGGGGGGGGGG
>NZ_JBVJCT010000014.1:62243-225096 GCF_055588305.1 Streptomyces sp. NPDC042002
TTCCGATTCTCCCTCACCCTTTTCTCTCCTGCTCTTCCTTCCCCCTGTCCCGGCGCCCCCCCCCCCCCCCCCCCCCCCCCCCGGCACGCGTCTCAGGGCTGCAGGGGCATCGTCCAGCAGTTGGAGGTGGCCCGCCGGCCGGAGAGGCGGTCGGTCAGCCAGGAGATGGCGTCGCCCTGGTCGGTGATGAGGGGCGCGATGTGGTTGGTGAGCAGTCCGTCGCCGAGGTTCGGCAGGTTGATGGCGTCGTAGGTGATGTTCGCGCCCTTGCGGCACCAGTCGACGGCGAGTTGACGGGCCTGGCCGTGCGGGACGATGTCGTCCTGGATGCCGGTGGCCAGGCGTACCGGACTGGTCGGCTTCAGGTTGCCTATGCGCTGGTTGTCGAGTGTGGCCCGAAGTGCCGGTGTCCTCGCGACGAGGTCGCTGACGGACTCGCCGTCCGTCGTCCAGGACGTGCTCTTCTTGAACGCGTATCCGAGGATGGCGTCGCCGACGCACATCGTGGACAGGTCGTTCAGCGCGGCCTTCCCGGCGGCGTTGAGGTCGGCGTCGGCGACGGCCCGCAGGTCGGGGTCGGACTGCAGGAAGCCGTTGAGGGACCAGCCGAGAGCACCGGCGAGGGCGCTGCCGTCGATGCCCTTGATCACATCGGTGAGGTTGGCGGGCGGCGCTCCGGAGTAGGTGCCGGCCAGGGTGATGTCCGGGGCGTAGGAGGGCTGGAGTTCGGCCGCCGACGTGCTGGCGCCGCCGCCCTGGCTGTAGCCGAAGAGGCCGACGGGCGAGGCGGAGGTGATCGACGCCCCGGTCAGCGCGCGGGCCGCGCGGACGGCGTCGAGGAGTGCGTGGCCGCCGTCGAGGCGGTTGACGTACGTGTGGAGCCGGTCGGTCGCGCCCAGTCCCGCGTAGTCGGTGACGACCACCGCGGTGCCGGAGGCCAGGAGCCGGTAGATCGCGAGGTCCTCGTAACCGACCGACACCGTCTCGCCGTTCAGGGTGATCGGGTGCTCAAGGCCCATGGAGGCCGCGCACTGGTCGCCCTGGCCCATGGTGCCGGGGGCCACGGCCACCAGGGGTCGCGGTCCGCCGCCCTTCCAGGCGGCCGAGGGCTCGATGTAGGCGCCGGTCACCGCCACCGGCTGCCCGTTGGAGTCGGTCGACTTGTACATCAGGCGGGTCGCGGTGCCGGGGAGCGGACCGTCGAGGCCGGGCAGGCTGAGGGCGAGCGGAAGGGGTTCGCTGCGGACCAGGGTGCCGTTGGCCGAGGGGAGGCTCGCGGGCGGCGTGTAGAACGCGGGAATGGTCACGCCCCGGGAGACCACGTCGCCGGTACCGGCCGCCGCGGCGGGGATCGCCTGGACACCGAGGCAGGCGAGAGCCGCGATTGCGGTGGCGAGGAGGCGGCCGCGGTTCGCTGCGGCGGGCCCGGGGCGCGCGGCGGGGGAAGTCCGCTCCGGGTGGGGACGTCGGCTGGACGCCGGATGCGGCTGATGGGTGCTGTGGGGTCGTTCCATGCGGCTCACTCCCTGCTTCGTCAAAACGTGGGGGTCGTGCGGGCGGCCTACGGCGTCAATGGCGTGACACCGGCTCGGGCCGAGGTGCCGACCGGGCCGCCATCTCGGGACCGCTGATGGCGGATTCAGGTCGGTGCGGGGGAAAGGGCAGCGCCCGGAGTCGGACGGGGGCAGGTCGTGACCGCACCCGCCCGCGTCGCGGGGGTGGGCGGACAGAGGCACCGCACCGCGCGCCGTCGGCCGGGCGGCGCGCGCTGCGGTGCCCGCCCACGCGTCGTACGACGCCGGGCGAGGCGAATGTCCTGGGGGTTCCGTATACGGCGCGGCCCTGGTGCTCGTGGCTGTGGCTCCGCCGTCCCGTGCTGTCTGTGCTGCCCTGTTCCTGAACCTGTCCTCGACAGCGGCGGACGCCGAAGTCCCTTTCGACGCGCGCTAGTTACTCCCGAGTCACATAAGGAGAGTAGGAGCGGATGTCACCCAGTGACAAGATGTCTGCGTGCGTCATTTCCGAGGAGCCCGCTATGCTGCCGACGGTCGAAGAGACAGGGGCGGTGGGCAACGGTGCGCGATGCGGCACCCGCAGACCGGGCCACGACGGCCGCCTCGGCCGCGAGGCCGTCACTGGGCGAACGACGCAAGAAGGCTCTCCGCCTGGACATAGCCCGCGAGGCCGTCCGCCTGTTCGTCTCACAAGGCGTCACGAGCACCACGGGCGACCAGATCGCGGAGGCGGTGGGTGTCTCGACCCGCACGTTGTGGCGCCACTTCCCCACCAAGGAGAGCTGCGTACGCCCCTTGCTCACAGCGGGACTTGACGCCGCCACGGATCAACTGCGGCACTGGCCGCCGGAGACCGGCCTGCTGGACTTCCTCACCCATTCCTGCCGGCACGGGAAACTGCCGTCCGCCGACCCCGCGGTGCTCGACCTGATCCGCATGACCCCCACCGAGCCGGCACTGCGTGCCGTCTGGCTCCAGGCGCACGACGACGCGCTGCCCGTCCTCACCGAACTCCTCGCCCGGCGTTCCGGCAGGAGCGCCGACGATCTACGGGTGAAGGTGCACGCCGCCACCGTCAACGGCGCGCTGCGGGCGGCGGCGGAGGACTTCGCCGTGCGCTTCGCCGACGAGGCACGGGCCTCGGAAGAGGATCTCGCCGCATGCCTGCACGCCGCCCTGCACGCGGCGTCGGAGGGCCTGCCGTACTGACAACGGCCCACCGGACTTGGCCAGTTGAAGCCGGGTCGCACTTGAGCGGAGATCCCGCTCCGGCGAGGGCGCCCGGGCTCACGAGCGTGAATCGTCCCCTCGCGCCCCACAAGAGACGAGAAGAGAGGGCGGCCGGGTAAAGAGTTCACCTGGTCTAGTCCAAAGACCCGTCTGGTCTAGTCCAACAATATTGACGTGATCGCGACAGGGACCGGAAGCTGGGGCTCCCCCACCCCTCTGGAGGCACAGTGAGACGTTTTCGCGCATGTCTGGGCGCGGCAGCCGCCGTCAGCCTGGCTGCGGTCGGCACTACCGCGCTCGTCGCGGGCAGCGCCTCGGGCGCGACCAGCGCGCTCAGCAACCGGTGGTACGCCGCCGCCCCCTACCTGATGCCGCTGGACAACGATCCGCCGGACGCGGGCGCCATCATGGACGCGACCGGTCTCAAGGCATTCCAGCTCGCCTTCGTCCTCGCCCCCAACGGCGGTGGATGCTCGCCCACTTGGGGCGGGACGGCCGCGGTCTCCTCGGACACCGCCGTGCAGTCGGTCATCAACACCATCCGTGCCAAGGGCGGCGACGTCTCCATCTCCATCGGCGGCTACGGCGGCACCAAGCTCGGCCAGACCTGCTCGGACCCGGCCGCGACCGCTGCCGCGTACCAGCAGGTCATCACCAAGTACGGCCTGCACGCGATCGACTTCGACCTTGAGGAGCCGGAGTACGAGAACACGGCGGCCATCAAGAACGAGATCGGCGCCGCCAAGATCCTTCAGCAGAACAACGCGGGCCTGTACGTGTCCGTCACCACGCCCGGAACGGCGGACGGAACCGGCTGGTTCGGCAAGCAGATGCTGCTGGAGGCGAAGTCGCAGGGCTTCACTCCGAACAACTTCTCCATCATGCCGTTCGACGGCGGCTTCAACGGCGCCGCGTCCCAGACCAGCGCGCTCGCCAACTTCAACACCATCCTCCAGTCGACCTTCGGCTGGGACCAGGCGACCGCGTACGCCCATGAGGGCTTCTCGGGCATGAACGGCCGCAGCGACAGTGGCGAGTACTTCTCCCAGGCCGACTTCCAGACGGTGCTGGACTTCGCCACCAGCCACAACATGGACCGCTTCACCTTCTGGTCCCTCAACCGGGACCGTCAGTGCTCACCCGCCGACAACGGCGGCCGTACGTCGGGCACTTGCTCCAGCGTGGCCCAGAACTCCTGGGACTTCGCGAAGTACTCGGTGAAGTTCGCCGGCGCGACCCCGCCTACCGGCACACCCACCCCCACGCCCACGCCGACTCCGACCCCGACTCCCACGCCGCCGAGCACCGGCTGCAAGACGGCTTGGAACTCGACCACGGTCTACACGGCCGGCAACGAGGCGTCGTACAACAATCACAACTGGAAGGCCAAGTGGTGGACCCAGAACGAGACGCCGACCGGCGTTGACTGGGGTCCGTGGCAGGACGAAGGCGCCTGCTGACAGCTGATCGGCTCCGGACGGGGTTCCCCACGGGTGCCCCGCCCGGCTCCATCGGCTCCACGGCCCGCCGAGCGGTACCTCTGGGGGGGATGGCGTCACCCGAGTTCCGGGCGACGCCATCCCCCCAGTGCGTACGCCACTGGTCGGCACGCGGGCTACTCGGCCGGCGGGGCCTCCCGCATCGCCCTCGCGGTGGCCGTCGGGTCGTAGCCGTCGGGAACGCCCGGGACCAGGATGATGTCCCCCTCGACGTGCCGCGAGCGCAGCGGTGCGATCTCCCGGTACGCGGGTGAGTCCCACCAGGCACGCGCCTCGGCGATGGCGGGGAAGCCGATCACCACGACATGACCGGGCCAGCTGCCCTCCATCACCTCATGCCGTGCGGCGTGCACGAGGAATCGGCCACCGTACGGTTCGAAGGTGGCGCCGATCCGCTCGATGTACTCGGCGATCTCCGGATGCGGTGCGGCTTCCCGCAGGTGAGCTATGGCGTACGCGGTCATGGCGTCCTTCCGGCCGTTCGGGCTCCGTACACGGACGACCCTGCCGGAAGGGCACACCGGAGTCGATTACCCGAGAGGTAAGCGCCCCCCTCTGACCTGGCTCCGTGACGCGACGAGTGAGCACGGCCGTACTGATGTGTGGTCTTCCGGGGCCGGGCAGGACCACCTACGCGATGACGCTGGTGCGACGGGGCCATGCCCGGCTCTCGATCGACGAGGCCGGGTGGCGACGACTCGGGCGGCGCGACGCCGGCCTGGTTCTGGAAGCGGCGGCCTGAAGCCACGCCGCGGACAGCGGGTGACGCCGGCGCAGGCCCTTCTCGTCACGGCCTCGGGGGCGTTCGCGACATCGGGCGGCGACGATGCCAGGTGGCGGGCGTTGTTGCGCCGACGTACCCAGGCGCGGCCGCAGTTGAGGACCACGGACATGACTCCGGCGGTGACCGTCAGCCGCGCCCACACCACCGCCACCGAACACGTGAAGCTGCCCTGGAAACGCTTCAAGGGCTCTCCGACCTGCCGCTGACGTGACAGGACTCCGGCGGATGGCCACGGGTCCCTTCTCAGGGACCGGCTGCTCCTGCGCGATACGAATGCCCGCTTTGTCACCCAACTCCCGCCCGCGACGCGCGTTCTCGCTGTTCAGGGTCTTGTCGCTGCTCCCGTTGCCTGGTCTTCTGTACCCCCGGTGAGCAAATGGCGCCTCGCCTCACCACGGTCTCCCGGCAGCCCGGAACGAGGCGAGGCCGGCAGGAAAGGCGACAACGTGGACTCAGTGGCTGGGCAGGACGTGCGGAGGCCGCTGCCCGAAGGACTGGGCGCGGCGATACACGAGACCGCCGAGGAGATCGCCGCGCTGCTGCGGACCGACGCCGACATGGAACGCCGCATCCCCGGAGCGGAGTGGAGCGTCGGTGAGGCGGCGGCGCATCTGGCCCTGGCCAACGAACTGATGGCGGAACTGGCGGCGGGACATGCGCGCCCCTACGGGGACGGCACACCGCAGAGCCTCGCCGGGGCCAACGAGCGGTCGCTGGCGGAGTTCGGGGAGCGGACGGCCGAACCCTTGGCGGCGATGATCGTCGAACACGCCGATGCCTGTGTGAAGGCGTTGGAGGAAGGGGCGCAGGAGGGGCCCGTCGTCACTCCGCTGGGCTCGATGAGTCCCCAGGAACTGGGGTCGTACCTGCTCGCGCACATGCTCGGCCACGGCTACGACCTCGCCCGCGCGCTGGGCCGGGCGCACATGCTCGACCGGGCCCGGGTCGGGCTGACCCTGCCGTTCATGCTCACCGCGATGCCAAGGGTGACCGATCCGCTCCGCACCGCCGGCATGAACGCCCGCTACGGCATACGGCTGTGGGGCGGCGACGGGTTCGGCGTGACGCTGGCCGACGGCGTACTGACCGTCGACGGGCAGCCACCGGACAGGCCGGACTGCACCATCTCCATCGAGCCGGTCACCTTCCTCCTGATGGCGCTCGGCCGCCAAGGACAGGTGGGCCCCATCGCCCGCGGCCGCATCCTCGTCCGGGGCCGCAAGCCCTGGCTCGCGCCCCGCTTCCCGGGCCTCTTCACCGCGCCCTGAGCCGGGCAGGGGGTCAGCCGAGTTTGCGGTCGAGGTTGAAGGCGGCGCTGATCAGGGCGAGGTGGGTGAAGGCCTGGGGGAAGTTGCCGCACTGTTCACCGGTGTGGCCGATCTCCTCCGCGTAGAGGCCGAGGTGGTTGGCGTACGTGAGCATCTTCTCGAAGGCGAGTCGGGCCTCGTCGAGCCTGCCCGCGCGGGTGAGTGCCTCGACGTACCAGAAGGAGCAGATCGAGAACGTGCCCTCCTCGCCCTTGAGGCCGTCGGGGCTCGCCTGCGGGTCGTAGCGGTAGACCAGGGAGTCGGAGACCAGGTCCTCACCCAGGGCGTCGAGGGTGGCGAGCCATCTCGGGTCGGTCGGGGAGATGAACTTCCCGAGCGGCATCATCAGCAGCGACGCGTCGAGGATGTCGCTGTTCTCGGTCTGGGTGAAGGCGTTGCGTCTGGTGGACCAGCCCTGGCTCATGATCCGCCGGTAGATCGTGTCGCGGACGGTGCCCCACCGGATGACGTCGCCGGGCAGGCCGCGGTGCCGGGCCAGCCGCATGGCCCGTTCGATGGCCACCCAGCACATGAGCCGGGAGTAGAGGAAGGGTTTGCGGCCCCCGCGGGTCTCCCACACCCCCTCGTCGGGCTGGTCCCAGTTGTCGCACACCCAGTCGACGAGCCCGCTGACATTGTCCCAGTGCGCGCTGGAGAGGGGCTGCCCCCACTTGTCGTAGAGGTAGAGGCAGTCGACGAGGGCACCGTAGATGTCCAGCTGGAGCTGGCCGACGGCGCCGTTGCCGATGCGCACGGGAGCGGATCCCCGATAGCCCTCCAGGTGCGTCAGCTCGCGTTCGGGCAGGTCACGGCGCCCGTCGATGCCGTACATGATCTGCAGCGGGCCGTCCGGGCCGACACGTTCGGGAATGTCGCTCTGGACGTGCTCGGCGAGGAAGCCCATGAAGGCCTCGGCCTCGTCGGTGAAGCCGAGACGCAGCAGGGCGTACACACAGAACGCGGCGTCACGGATCCACACATAGCGGTAGTCCCAGTTCCGCTCACCGCCGATCCTTTCGGGCAGGCTGGTGGTCGGCGCGGCGATGATGGCGCCGGTGGGGGCGTACGTGAGCAGTTTCAGCGTGAGGGCGGAGCGGTGCACCATCTCCCGCCAGCGGCCGCGGTAGCGCGACTGGGACAGCCAGCGCCGCCAGTAGCGCACGGTGGCGTTGAAGTCCCGCTCGGCCTCGGTCACGGCGCAGAAGCGCGGGGCCACCTCGTCGTCGATCTGGTCGAGGGCGAAGACCGCGGTCTCCCCCTCGCGCAGCTTGAACAGGGACCACACGTCGTTGCCGGCGACCTCGATCGGCACGGTGGACGTCAGGGCCAGCTTGAGCGCGGGCGAGGTGAAGACGGCCTGGCCGCCGTCCACGCGCACGGTGTGCGGGACCGACCCGTACTCGAAGCGGGGGGCGACCCGCGCCCGAAAGGGCAGCGTTCCGCGGACGCACACCACACGGCGGATCAGGCGGTGCCGGTCGGCCTCGTGCGAGTCGTCGACGACCGGCATGAAGTCCTGGATCTCACCGACCCCGTCGTCCGCGAAGAACCGGGTGATCAGTACATTCGTGTCGGGAAAATAGAACTGCTTCGTACGCGCCGGGACGTCGGCGGCGAGTTCGAAGCAGCCGCCGCGGTCGGCGTCCAGGATCGAGGCGAAGACGCTGGGCGCGTCGAAGCGCGGGCAGCAGTACCAGTCGATGGTGCCGTCCGTGCCGACCAGGGCCGCGCTGCGCAGGTCGCCGATCAGACCGTGGTCGGCGATGGGCAGATAGCGGGGAGTGCCGGTGCCACGAGGTCCACCGGGCACACCACGAGTCTCATCGTTCACCCTGGCCTCAGGAGTCACATCAGCCATTCCGGCCTCCTCTGGGCCGCAGCCCGAGCCTCCCCCTCCGCTCCAGGCTAACGAGTTATCCGAGGTCCGGGGCGTTCGTACGTTCCCGGGCCTGGGTTTCGTACACGCGACCACGCGGCCGCTCGGCCGATGGCATCAGTGCTTCAGGACGACTTTGGCGGCCACGATGATCAGTCCGAGAAACAGGTTCACGAATCCCTCGGCGACGATCAGCCCGCGGGAGGCACCGGCGCGGGCGGCTCCGAGGCACGCCCACATGACCTGCTGGGCCACCGCGATGCCCAGAGCGATCCACAGGCCCGTGCTCACACTCATGTCGAACACGGCGGTGAGGGCCACGGCGGCGGCGGGAAGGGTGGCGGCCTCGACGATGGACCACTCGTGCCCACCGATCCGGCGGATCTCCCGCCAGGACCAGGGCTGACCGACCATGCGTTCCCCGGCGATCTGCGCGTAGACATGGGTCGCCCAGAAGACCAAGCCGGTGATCACCAGCAGCACGACGGCCTCGAGCCGTGGGTACTCCCCTCCCGTTCCGGCCGTGGCCACCACCGAGGCGGCCAGGATCGAGCCGTAGATGGCGCCCGCGTAGTCGGTTCGAGGGCCGGCCGGCCGGTCTGCACGATCTCCACGCTCAGGTGGAACGCTGGAGCCACTCACCAATTCAAGATAGGCAGAGGGCGACCGCCGCGCCCGCCGAGTGGGCCGTCCGGCGCGGGTCGCGGTCGGGGAACCAGCTCGCCGAGGCCGCCAGGGGCTCCCCTACGATGTCCGCTCACGTCATCGAGGGGACTTGTCGACCGGCGCGGGATTCATGTTCCGCACAGCCTGCGGTGCCGCAGTCATGCCGCGGGGCGGCTACTGCGCTCACTGCGGACAGCCGCTGCGAGGGTCCATACCTGCTCGCCGTTCAGCGCCTCCCCTTCTCGGAGCCGCACTGGTCCGGGTGCCGCCCTTGTTCCGGCGCTGACGAACAAGGCACCGACCATCGCCCACCGCACGATCGGCCGAGAGCCGGCTCCCGCGCCGGAGAGAACCGGCGGGCACATGGGTCATCCATGATTCCGATCCCGGACGGGCTTCCGGCTCAAGCGGTCCAGCCCGGCCCGGCGCCGGCCGCCTCGGCGGCGAGTTCGCCGCGGATCACTTCCGGCAGGCGTCCGTTCCGGTTCCGTCCGCGCCGGCCGGGGCCGATCGGATCATCAGGTCGTCTTTGAGTTCATCGGCGTCGCGTTCGATCCGAGCCGAGCACGGCGCGATGTCTGTACGCGACCCACGTCCTGAGATAACGTCACCTCGCCCACCACGATTGAATCGTTTCAATCAGTTGAGGAATGAGGCGTCATGCCGTCGAACAGCACTTCCGAGAACGCCCCGCGGTCCGGTATTCCCCGGCGAACGGCCGTCGCCGCCGGGGCCGGTGCCCTGGCTCTGTCCGCCGTGGGGCTCCCGGCCGCGGGGACCGCGTCCGCCGCCGAGAGATCGGCCGGCGCGGCGGCCCCCTCGACCGCGCCGCGCTCCGGAACAGGCTGGCAGCGCTACGTACAGGCTCCGGCGTCGCGTGCGGTGCGGCCCGTGCGCGTCATCGCCTCCACCGGAGATGTCACCGGCCCCGAGGGCCTGTTGCGACCCGGCGGCCCCCGCACCGTCCTGCGGCGCCCCCAGCCCGCCCCGGCCCCGCGCTGGCCCGACGGCACCGTGGCCGAGGCCTCCTCGGCTCACGCGGGCAACAACGGCGACGACGGACAGCCGCGCACCTACGACGCCAAGAACGCCATCGACGGCGATCCTGACACCTTCTGGAACGACGACACGCCGGGCGTGTTTCCCGACACCCTCACCATCACGCTTCCGGCGACGCGCGAACTGCCGGGCATCACGCTGATCTCCAACAGCGACGGCGTCCCCACCGGCTTCACGGTCGACGTGTGGCAGAACGGCGCGTGGCAGACGGTCGCCACGGTCGTGGACAACGATGTCATCCAACGTGCCGTGCCCTTCGCGGCCAAGGTGTCCACCACCAAGGTCCGCATCACGGTGACGGGCGTCCAGAACACTCCGCGAGGGGCCTTCACCCGGGTCGACGAGGTGTGGCCGGAGCCCGTCTCGGCGGTGGTGACACCCGGTGTCACGGTGGACTTCGGCAAGGTCGTCGTGGGACATCCGCGCGTCCGCTTCACCTCCGCGTCGGACAACTCCCCCGGTGTGCGGCTCGCGTTCTCCGAGACCCAGCAGTTCCTGACCGACCGCTCCGACTTCACGCGCTCCGACCAGTCCGGCGGGGCGGGACAGGGAACCGACCAGTTCGCCGTACCGGCCGCGGGCGCGGACTGGACCGGCCAGAAGGGCTTTCAGGCGGGCGACAAGGTCTACGCGGACGGACTGCACGGCTTCCGCTATCTCAGGATCACACTCGACGCACTGGCGGGCGACGCGCCTGCCGCTCAGCCGTGGGGAACCGTCGAGATCGACTCCGTCGGCCTCGACTTCAGCGCTTATCTGGGCACGCCGAGCACCTACCGCGGATGGTTCCTGTGCTCCGACGACGACCTCAATCGCTACTGGTACGGAGCCTCGTACACCAATGAGCTGGTCACGGACACCTTCCGTCAGGACGACGTCGACCCCCGCAACGCCTGGAGCCCCTCGCTCGAAGGCAAGTCGGTGCTGCACGACGGTGCCAAGCGCGACCGGGACCCCTATGTCGGCGACTTGGCGGTGTCGGCGCGCACCCTCTATCTGACGCATGACGACGCGGCCGCCGCCGCACGCAACGTCCTGGCCGACCTCGCCGACCATCAGCGTGCCGACGGCTGGATCCCGCCCGCCTCCATCTCCGGTTACGCGCTGCCCCTGTTCGACTATCCGCTGTGGTGGGTGACGTGCAGTTGGGACTATGTGCTCTACACGGGTGACCGCTCCTACGCGAACCGCTACTACCCGAACCTGCTGAAGGTGCTCGACACCTGGTATCCGAGTGTCACCGACAGCGCCGGCCTCCTGAGCAAGGGTCTCAACGGCACCGGGGGATACGGCGATTACGCGTTCCTGGACCGCACCGGACGCGTCACCTACTACAACGCCAACTACGTGCGGGCCCTCAACGACGCGGCGAGGCTGGCTCGTTGGCTGGGGCGCGAGGAGGACGCGAACCGCTGGACCCAGCGGGCCGTGTCGGTGAAGGACGCCGTCAACACCCATCTGTGGGACGAGGCCGCCGGCGCCTACCTCGACTCCGCGACCGGACCCGTCAGGCACGCGCAGGACGGCAACGCCATCGCCATCACGGCGGGTGTCGCCGACAGCGGACGCGCCGCCTCGGCCCTCGCCCATCTCGACGCCACCACACAACGGCCTTACGGCAACGCGTTCATGGACAACGACACCATCTTCGACGACGCCTCACAGCGTGTGTACGCCTTCACCTCGTACCCCGAGATCGTGGCACGCTTCGAGGCGGGCCGGGCGGAGTCAGCCGTCGACCAGATCCGGCGCACGTACGGCTGGATGGACAGCCACGACCCCGGCATCACGAACTGGGAGGGCATCGGTCCCGGCGGATCGTTGTACGAGGGTGCCTACACCAGCATGGCGCACGGCTGGTCCACGGGCGTTCTCCCGGCGTTGACGCACCAACTGCTGGGCGCCGTGCCGACATCCCCCGGATACGTCACCTGGGAAGTGCGCCCGCATCCCGCTGGCATCGCCTGGGCTCAAGGACAACTGCCCACACCTCAGGGACCTTTGAAGGTCTCGTGGGAGAACAGCACGAAGGTCTTCGCGTTGACCGTGCAGGTGCCCGCGGGAACCCGAGGTGCGGTCGCGTTCCCGATGGACAGTCGTGGTGTGACGGTTCGAAAGGGCGGGCGCGTGCTCTGGGGCGGGCACCGGGAGTCGGCGGGCGGCGACGTCCGGGTCACCGACGGCCGGATCACGGTCACCGGCTTGCGCGCGGGCACACACCGCTTCTCCGCCGTTCGGCACGACTGATTCGACACGGCCGAGGGGTGTCGTGGGAGGTGTGATCGGGCCTACCCGGGCCGGGGCCGGGGAGGGAATCCATCCGGCTGCCGTCGTCGGTGACCGCACACCCGCCGCGTTCCGCTGCCCTTGACGCACCGGGCGCGGGGGGGGGGGGGGGGGGGGGGGGGGGGGGGGGGGGGGGGGGGGGGGGTGGGTTGCTCTTTCCCTCCCGCCCCCCCCCCCCCCCCTCCCCCCCCCCTCCCCCCCCCCCCCCCCCCCCCCCCCCCGCCCCCCCCCCCCGCTCACCGGTTCCTGTCCCGTCCGTTCCTGCCACCCGGACCCCATGACCTCCCTTCGGCATCGGCACGCAGACCTCACGCGCACGCTCCGCCCATGAAAGTCAGGGAGCCTCAGTCACCGTCACGGTGCTGTCCTGCGCCGGTCGGGCGGAAGCACGCCGTGACCGTTTTCCCGTGCCGCTGACACTTCATGGCCCACTCGTCGGCGAGCATCCGCACGATGCCGACCCCTCGGCCGGACACCGCGCCCGGCTCGGGATCACGCTGGAGCGGCAGCGTGGAGTCCTCGTCGTGGACACTCACATGCAGGCAGTCGCCGTCCCACGTGAGGACGAGATGAGCGTCGCTGTGAGCGTGGATGTGTGCGTTGGTGAGCAGTTCGGACACCGCCAGCACGACGGCGTCCACCGTCTCGGGTTCCTCGGCCGTCCACGCCAGGGACTCCAGGTGCCCACGGGTCCAGCGCCGCCCGGCGCTCACCCCTCCGGAGACCGGGAACGAGTGCGCCCAGCCCATCGCCTTGACCGCCATCGCCCGACCTCACTCCCGTATCGCGTCTCCCGTGCCCTCTCGTACTGGCCGAGTACCCAAAAGCCGCCCACACAGTCGACCTACCGCCAACGCGGCTGAGACATCGCGGCGACCTTCCGTGCGCGCTCCTCGACGGGTTCAAGCAAGGCCTCGCGCACGAGGTGTGCGGGGCGCTGACGACACCTGCGGGAGTCGATCGGAGTCAATCCGGCACCACAACCCGAGCTCCCCTTTGGGGCGAACCAGCACGCGAAGGGAACAACAGGCCAACAGTGTCCGTACTATCTGTAAGCCGGGGCATACGCATCAAGTGCGGTCGCCCAGCCACGCAGCCCGGTCAACAGGAACACGCCCCACCCTCCGGCACCTTCCCGGTGTGTTCATGTGGCGACCGCGCGCCGAAGAGAGGTCTCCATCGTGCCCGACACCAAGACTCCCACCGAACTGACATCGCAGTACACCGCTCAGGTGGTCGGCGACCTGGAGCGCAACGCGAAGGAGCAGGAGCGCGTCAGTGCGGAAATCGACGCACTGCAGGAGCAGTTGAACGCTCTGCGGCACGACCACGCAGTCCTCACCAACCTGCACCAGGCGCTGGGCGGTGCCACGGGCACGGTCGTCGAGGCCGGTCCCGAGCCGACGTCGGCATCCTCGGTGCCCCGCCAGAAGTCCCCCCGCAAGTCCGCCGACGGCAAGCGCACGCGGACCAAGAAGGCCGACGCCGTGAAGGAGACGGCGGCCCCGACGTCGGCGGCCAAGAAGCCCGCTCCAAAGGCCACCTCGGCTCAGCCCACGCTCATCGATCTCATCCGCCGCTACCTCACGGAACAGCGGGAACCGCGCTCGGCCGCGGAGGTGTCGACGGCGCTCGGCCAGACCCACCCCGAGCGTCGCATCCAGACCAACGTCGTCCGGACCACGCTCGAGAACCTCGTGGCCAAGAGCCATGCCCACCGCGCCAAGCAGGGCAGTTCCGTGTTCTACACGGCCGTCGGCGCTCAGGAGCCGTCCGCGCCGGCACCGAGCGCGGACCGGCCGACGGAGGCGGCGGCAGTGGCGGACAGCAACTGAATCCGGTCAACGCCGTTTTACCGCAAGGGACTTGGACGTCCACGCCGACCTCGTCGACCGAACGGCGGGGCACTCGCGATGACCGTCGATGTGTCCGGCGCGGCTCGGCACCCAACACCTTGATGTGCCCTCTCCCGAAGGTGGTCCCGCCTTCGGCGACACGGTGAAGTCCGCTGCCACGGCCGCGGCGTTCGCGCTGCGGCCCGCCGCCGCACGGCGAGCCGGTACCCCGGCGGGATCCCGCACATCCCGGCGGCCTGGCTCACCACTACGGCCGAGCGCCACGCGAGAGGCTCCGACAGACCGACGCGTCCTCACTTCGGGTGCCGGACGCCCGGGGAGTCGCTCAAGCCGTCACCTTGGCGATGAACGCGGCCAGGTTCCCCACGGTCCGCTGGATCTTCTCCTCCAGGGTCAGCGACTCGTGGAGCCGCCCTCCGACGCCCGCGTCCTTCCTCCCGCGTACGTACAACGAGCAGGCGAGGTCGCTGCACAGATAGGCGCCGACCGAGTTGCCCTGCTGTCCGGCCTTCCCCGCCTTGGGCGCGACCATCAGGGAGACACCTCCGGTGTGGGTCGTCACGCACACCGAACACATGCTGCGCCGCTGCTGGCCCGGCGTCGCGGCCGGGCAACGGAGTTGGAGGGCCTTCGGACCGCCGTCCAGTTCGGCCACGATGTACGCGCGATCCGGCGCCTGCGGGTCCCGCCAGCCGAGGTAGTCCAGGTCGTCCCAGGGCCGGTCGGCCAGGTCGCGCGGAACGGAGAGGCGCTTCGCCTCACCCTTGGTGCAGTTCACGAACGCGGCACGGATCTCTTGCTCGGTCAACGGCTTCATATGGCTCACCGTAATTTGCCTAAAGGCATTAGGCAAATGCATAATCGACCACGCCGAGGGAGAGGAAGGACATGGTTCGCGCGGGACTGAACGCCGAGCGCCTGACACGGGCGGGGGCAGAGCTGGCCGACGAGGTCGGCTTCGACCAGGTGACCGTGTCGGCCCTGGCCAGGCGCTTCGATGTCAAGGTCGCGAGCCTGTACTCGCATGTGAGGAGCTCCCACGACCTCAAGACCAGGATCGCCCTGCTCGCTCTGGACGAACTCGCCGACAGAGGGGCCTCCGCGCTGGCCGGGCGGGCCGGCAAGGACGCCCTGACCGCCTTCGCGAACGTCTACCGCGACTACGCCAGGGAACACCCCGGCCGCTACGCCGCCGCTCAGCTCAGGCTCGACCCGGAGACGGCGGCGGCGAGCGCCGGCGTCAAGCACGCGCGGATGATGCGAGCGATCCTGCGCGGCTACGACCTGACGGAACCGGACGAGACCCACGCGGTCCGGATGCTGGGCAGTGTGTTCCACGGCTATGTGAGCCTCGAGGCGGGCGGAGGGTTCAGCCACAGCTCACCCGACTCACAGGAAAGCTGGTCGCGTGTCCTGGACGCACTCGACTCGCTGCTGCGGAACTGGCCCGCACCCTGAGACCGACCCGACTCCTCCATCGGCCGGGTCGTCGGCGCCCCCGGCGTCTTTCCGGTCCTGTGCCGGTCACCGCCGACTCTGCCGGTGTCCGGCACAGGACCATCCGCCGTGCTCCCCTGCCGACATCGTGCATCTCTGTGTGTGAGGGGCGCATTGCCGGTTCCCGGCAGTGTTGCCTACGCTCTGCGTGCCGGTCACCGCTAAGAAGTCGTCACCGGGCCGTCAAGAAACCGGGGGACGAAGTGATGGAACGGCAGATACCCGAGCAGTATCTGGAGGGCTATGCCCGGATACTGTCCGATGTCTCCGTCACCGGCAGGCGCCTCACCCGGGACGAGATCGAGTCCCGGCGAGCCCTGGGCGAACGGGCCGCCGACGCCGGTCACGGCCTGCCCGCCCTCGTCAGTGCCCACCTCTCCGCGGCCCGCGCCGCCTGGCCCGCCTCACCCGCTTCGGCCGACTGCACGCTCGCCGCGGTCCAACAGGTCATCGACGCCTTCGCCGAAGGCTACGGGCGGGCCCAGTTCCTCGCCGTACGCAAGGAGGAGGCCGCGCGCCGCGAGTTCATCGACGACCTCCTCTACGGGCGCAGCGACCTGGGCCGCCTCGCCGAGCGCGCGGAACACTTCGGCCTGCGCCTCTCCCACGCGCACGCGGTCGCCGTGGCGGAGGGCCCGACGGCCTACGACGAGTCGGCGCCCGTCCCCCGCCGGGTGGAGCAGGCCCTCATCGCCCGCTTCGGCGACCGCAACATCCTGTTCACCACGAAGGACGGCAGGATGCTGTGCGTCGCGCCCGGCGAACAGGAGGACGTCCTCACCTGCTTCGCCCAGCAGGCGCACGCGGCCACCGACGGCGGGCATGTGGCCATCGGCCGGCCCCAGCCCGGCCCCGGCGGCGTCGTCCAGTCCTACGAGGAGGCGCTGAAGACCCTCGAACTCGCCGAGCGGCTCGGCCTGGACGCTCCCGTGCTGCGCGCCGCGGACCTGCTCGTCTACCCCGTTCTCACCCGGGACCGCCAGGCGATGGCCGACCTGGTCCTCGCCGCGCTCGGTCCGCTCACCGGCGCCCGCGGCGGCGCCCAGCCGCTCCTTGACACCCTCACCGCGTACTTCGACACCGGCTGCGTCGCCGCCGCCGCGGCCCGCCGTCTCTCCTTGAGCGTGCGCGCCCTGACGTACCGACTCGAACGCATCCACCAGCTCACCGGGGCCGACCCCGCCGACCCCGCGCAGCGCTACATGCTGCAGACCGCGGTCATCGGCGCCCGACTGCTGGACTGGCCCGCGCGGAGTCCGTGACTCAGCGGTAGTCGGGGTTCGGCGCGTCGGGACTGCAGCCCGCGTCCCATTGCGAACGCTGGTTGCCGTGGGCCGGAATGCCGCCGGACCGCTTCAGCAGGGCCGCCATGTGCATCAGGTTCCAGGTCATGAAGGTGGTGTTGCGGTTGGTGAAGTCGTTCTCCGGGCCACCCGAACCGGGGTCCAGATACGACGGGCCGGGACCCGCCGGACCGATCCAGCCGGCGTCGGCCTGCGGCGGGATGGTGTAGCCGAGGTGCTGGAGGCTGTAGAGGAGGTTCATCGCACAGTGCTTCACGCCGTCCTCGTTACCGGTGATCAGACAGCCGCCCACCCGCCCGTAATAGGCGTACTGCCCCGCGGAGTTGAGCAGTCCCGAACCGCTGTAGAGGCGCTCGACGACCTGTTTGGTGACCGAGCTGTTGTCACCGAGCCAGATCGGGCCCGCGAGAACGAGGATGTCCGCGGCCATCACCCGCTCCTGGATGGCCGGCCACTCGTCCGTGGCGAAGCCGTGTTCGGTCATGTCCGGGTAGACGCCCGGCGCGATGTCGTGGTCGACGGCGCGCACCTCCTCGACCGTGACTCCCTGGGCCTCCATGATCTGACTGCTCTTGTCGACCAGTCCCTGGGTGTGGCTCTGCTGGGGTGCCGGTTTGAGGGTGCAGTTGATGAACAGCGCGCGCAGATCGTCGAAGCGGTACGCGTCGTCGGCTGCCGGGGTCGACGGAGACTCGGTCACGGGGGACTCCTTCGTGCGGGGCTGCGGTGGTGGGGGCCGGGACACGGGACGACTCGGCGTCGGCCCGCTGGGTCGGTTGCTGCCGGCCCGATGGGCCGGTTGCTCAGGAGCAGCGTCTCCCGCGCACCCCGGCTTGTCCCCGAACGACGCACGGGCGCGCGTCACGCAAGACGTGCGCCGGGGTGTCACACGCCCGCGCGGGTGTCAGCCGTACGCCGTACGCCGCGTGCCGTGCGCCCTCTCGTGTACGCCCTGCGGTGTGCGCCATGTGAGAGGCCGATCGTCGGTCGCGCGACGGCCCCGACCCACACGGCTCGCGGGCCGCACCTGTCCGGAACCCGTCGCTCGTCACCGATAACACCCTCCGCCGGAGGACTAGGGTGGTGATCGTGACGACTGAACGATGGGCACTCGGCGGCGACTTGAGCGTCGCGCGAATCGGCTACGGCACCATGAAGCTGACCGGTTGGCCGAGAGGCGACCAGCCGGACCGGGACACCGCACTGGGGATTCTGCGCCGGGCCGTGGAACTCGGTGTGAACCACATCGACACCTCGTACTACTACGCGCGCGACGGGGTGTCGGCGAACGAGCTGATCCGGGAGGCCCTGCACCCCTACCCGGACGACCTGGTGATCGTGACCAAGGTGGGCGCGCTGGTCGAGGGCGCCGACATCACCCTTCCGGCGGACGAGAAGACGGGTCTCACCGCCGACAATCTGCGCCGCGGCATCGAGGCGAACCTCCGCTCGCTCGGCCTGGACCGGATGGACGTCGTGAACCTCCGGCTGGGCGATCTCGACGGATCCGGGGCGTCGTCCCTGGCCGAGCCCCTGGAAACCCTGCTGGCACTGCGCGACGAGGGCCTGATCCGGCATCTGGGCATTTCCAACATCACGGCCGACGAGTTCGCCGAGGCCCGGAAGATCGCGCCGATCTCCTGCGTCCAGAACCTCTACAACGTGTCCCAGCGCGATGACGACCCCCTCGTCGACGCCTGCGCGGAAGCCGGCGTCGCCTACGTCCCGTTCTTCCCGGTCGGCGGCTTCCAGCCGGTCACCGCCGAGCACCTGGAGTCCGTCGCCGCCCGCCACCGGGCGACCACCCCCCAGGTGGCCCTGGCCTGGCTGCTGGCCCGGTCGCCCAACATCCTCCTCATCCCCGGCACCGGCTCCCTGGCCCACCTGGAGGAGAACATCGCCGCCGGAGCACTCGAACTGAGCGCCGAGGACGTCGCCGAACTGGGGTAGCGCATGCGTTTCGGGAGTGCCGGCCCCACGACTTCGATCCCCTGCGTGTCTCCCGCGGCCTGTCCCGCCGCGACGCCCGGGGCCTCGCGCGCGTCGGCTGAGCGAAGGGCCCGGAACCGCGCCACGACCGCCCTGGACCGGCGACCACCGCCGGTGTGACGCGGATGACGGCGGCCGGGCGACGCGCACCCCGGCCGCCTGCAACCGAAGCGGCTCCAATCGTGTCTCACAGCACACGACTGGAGCGCGTGGGGACCGGAATGCCTCACGTGCCCCACGTCATGGGGAGGCATGGGTCATGAGCACATGGGCGGTACCGGGCTACACCGAGTCCCGCGAGCTCGGTTCGGGGGCGAGCGGGCGCGTCGCGCTGGCCGTTCACGAGGAGACCGGCCATCCGGTCGCGGTCAAGTACCTCAGTGAGTCGCTGCGTACGCGTCCGGGCTTCGTGCACGAGTTCCGGGCGGAGGCACGGCTGCTCGGCGGGCTGCGGAGTGACCACGTGGCCGGCCTGTACGAGTACGTGGAGGGGCCGGAGGGCGCGGCCATCGTGATGGAGCTGGTGGACGGCGTGTCTCTGCGGGCCGTGCTCGCCCGGCAGGCCCCGCTCGATCCGGAAGCCGCGCTCGTCCTCCTCAAGGGCTCGCTGCTGGGCCTCGCCGACGCCCACCGCGTCGGCGTGGTCCACCGTGACTACAAACCGGAGAACGTCCTCGTCCGCCCCGACGGCACGTCGAAGCTCGTCGACTTCGGGATCGCCGCCACCGACGGCACCACCGCGGGCATCGCGGGCACCCCGTCGTACATGGCTCCCGAGCAGTGGACCGGCGCCCCCGCCTCGCCGGCCGCCGACGTGTACGCCGCGACCGCGACGTTCTTCGAGTGCCTGACCGGCCGCAAGCCCTACACGGGCGAGAACCTGGCCGAACTCGCCCTCCAGCACGTGGACGGAGCCATCCCCGCCGACGAGGTCCCCGAGCCGGTGCGCTCCCTCGTCCAGCGCGGCCTCGCCAAGTCACCCGAGCAACGGCCCGCCCATGCCGAGGACTTCGTCGCGGAACTCGAGGCCACGGCCGGCGGCGCGTACGGTCCGGACTGGGAGGAGCGCGGCCGCGGGCGGCTCGCGGCGCTCGCGGCACTGTCCCTTCTGCTGCTTCCCTCCGCCCCCTCCGTTCCGCGCCGCGCCACGGACACGGCGCGCACGGTCCTCGGCGGGACACCCGACTGGCTCCGAGCCTGGCAGCCGAGCCTGCGCTCGCTGCTCGTGGCGGCGGCCGCGCTCGTCGCGGCCCTCCTCCTGACGTACGGCATCGACCGGCACGCCCCGGACTTCGGCACACCGCGAAGGGCCGCGCAGGCACTCGCCACCACCAGCGCGCAGCCGACCGGCGACAGCGGCCCCACGACGACGACGGATCCCGGCTCCCCGACGCCGTCCTCCGTGTCGTCCTCATCGGCCGCGCCCACGGCTTCCGGATCGGCCGCGGAGGCCACCACGCAACCGCCCGCGTCGGCGTCCGCGGCCACCACCGCGTCCGGGTCCGCCACCGTCGCGCCCCCGACGGCACCGGCCACGACAACGGCCGCGCCGACCACGGCATCCCCGTCGCCCACCGTCGGCGTCAACGTCAAGTCCGTCACCTTCAGCGGCTTCCGGCAGACGGGCACGGCGACCGCGGCGGCGACGGCCACCGTCACCACCGACGGAACCGGACCGGTCACCATCACGGTCGCGTGGTTCACCGGTGAGGTCAGCGGCCAGGCCGGGTCCCAGGACGGGGCGGCGGACACCTATCAGCGCAGCGGGTCGACCCAGTACACGATCGCCCTCGCCCACACCTTCCAGGGAACGGGCTGCTACTGGAGTGTCCAGGCCAGGACCCAGCCGGCCTCCGCCGACGGTGGCGCCTTTCAACAGCTACTGACGCGGCGGTGCATCATCACATGACCGAACACCCCGGCGCCGCGGGCGCCCCCTCCCCCGACGACGAGTACAGCGCGACCGTGCTGGCCAGTCACTGGATCCAGCGGCCGGACTCCCCCGACACGCTTCCCCTGTCCGGGGATACGGCGACGGTGACGCTGTCGGGTCCCACGGCAGCGACGGTGGCGCTGTCGGATCCAACGACCGGGGACACCCGTCCCGACCGGGTCGAGGGCACCCTGCTGCGCTTCGGACCCGGCGTGAACGCCGACACCATGCGCAGGGTCACCGAGGCTCCTCCGGCGGTCCCGGTACGCCGCCGGACGTGGCGCAGACACGCGCTGCCCGCCGTGGTGCTGCTGGCCGTCGTCGCCTTTCTGTTCTGGCACCGCGCCGCGCCGTCCCTCGGCGTGGACGGCGTCACGGTCTCCGCCGCGTCGCCCTCCCCCGGATGCGACGGAACCGCCGACATCACGGGCACGGTCACCACCAACGGCAGACCCGGCACACTCGCGTACCGCTGGGTCCGCAGCGACGGCACGTTCTCGGAGGTCCTGCACGAGGACATGACGCATGGTCAGAAACAGGCCCGGCTGCACCTGTTGTGGACGTTCCAGGGCGACGGCCGCTACGAGGCGAGCGCCGAACTGCATCTGATCTCACCCGTGCGCCGTACTGTCTCGACGAGGCTCACGTACGACTGCCCATGACAGGGCGACAGGGCCGGGCGGCCTGCCCTGCGGTACCTCTCTGGCCTTCAGGGAGCCACCGCGGATCCACGCGCGCACATCACCGGAGCGCACAGGATCCGCTTTCTGCGCGCCCGCTTCCCCTCGATCGCGGATGCGGTCAACCGGGCGGCCTCCGCGGCGATCTGGGTCAGCCCCCAGCCCACCGTGGTCAGCGGCGGTGTCAGGACCCGGGAGACGGGGTGGTCGTCGAAGCCGACCACCGACACGTCGCGCCCCACGACGAGTGACGCCTCCGCCGCCGCCGCGTACACCCCGTAGGCCAGGGAGTCCGAGAAACAGAAGACGGCCGTGGCGCGCCGGTCCCCTTCGAGGACCCGCCGTGCGACCACGGTCGCCGCACCCAACTCCTGCGGACAGGGCACGAGTTCGACTCGCAGCCCTATCCGGTCCGCCGCCTCGCGCACATAGACGTCGGCGGGCCGGTCGGGCGTGCTCGGCCGGGTCGGGGTCAGGACGGTCACCCGGCGGTGGCCGAGGCCGTGGAGGTACTCCAGTACGGCGTCGATCCCGGCCCGGTTGTCGAAGATGACCTGCCCGGCCGTACGCGCCCGGCCCAGCGAGTCGCCGACGGCGACGACCGGCAGCGCGTCGGCGATAGCCGCCCACGCCTTCGCCGCCGGGTTCACCGGGGACACCACGAGCGCGTCGACCCGCTGATCGCGCAGCTGCTTGGCGAGGACGAGCTCCCGGTCGGGGTCGCCGCCCGCGTCCAGGATCAGCGCGTAGCGGTCCCCGGCGAGGAGTTCCCGGCCGATGGCCGCCATGAGCTGCTGCTGCCACAGGTCCTGGAGATCGCCGGCGAGCACGCCGACCATGCTGGTGCGGCCGCTGGCGAGGGCTCGGGCGATGGGGTCGGCCTCGTAGCCGAGTTCGGCCGCGGCCTTGCGTACGCGTTCCTCGGTCTCCTTGGAGACCTGCTTGCCGCGCAGGGCGTAGGAGACAGCGGCGGTGGAGAGGCCGGTGGCCTCGGCCACCTCCCTGAGGGTGGTGCGCTTCTGGGGCCTGACCATGCCCGGAAGCCTACCGGGCCGCGTCCGGATCACGGGCATGTGCTTGACACGTCTCGTTGTTAACCGCTTAAGTTAAGCGCATCACTGAAGCGCTTAACCAATGACACTCCCGTGCGGTCACCGCACGGATCTCCCAAGGACTTCAGGGTGCCCATCGACGTCCACCAGCACATCTGGCCGCCCGACTTCGTCGATCTGCTGCGTGCGCGCACCGCGCCGCCACACCTCGACGGCTGGACACTGCGCCTGGAGGGCGAGCCGCCCTACGAGGTGGACCCGGCCGACCACGACATCGACGCCCGTACCCGTCTGGCCGCCGCCGACGGCCTCGGCCTCGCCCTGGTCTCCCTCTCCAGCCCGCTGGGCATCGAGTACCTGCCGGCGACGGAGGCGCTGCCGCTGCTGAGCGCCTTCCACGAGGGTGCGCTGGCCCTACCGGCCCCCTTCGGCGTCTGGGCCTCCCCCTGTCTGAGCGAGCCGGACCCCGATGCGGTGGAGCGCGACCTGCGCCGGGGCTGCGTGGGCCTTCAACTCCCGGCCACGGCACTGCTGGACGCCGCGGGCTGGCGTGACCGCGCCCCGTTCCTGGACCTCCTCACCCGCTTCGACAAGCCCTTGTTCGTCCATCCGGGCCAGGCTCCGGCCACCCTCCAGGCCCCGCCCTGGTGGGCGGCCCTGGTCCCCTACCAACAGCAGTCGCACGGTGCGTGGTTCGCGTTCCGGGCCTTCGGCCGCGCCCGCCATCCGGGACTGCGTGTCTGTTTCGCCGCGCTCGCCGGGCTGGCCCCCTTGCACGGCGAACGGCTCGCGGCCCGGGGCGGCGGCCGTGGTGAGGTCGACTTCGACGTCTTCTACGACACCTCCTCCTACGGCACGCGAGCCGTGGACGCGCTCGTCCGGACCGTCGGCATCGATGTCGTCGTCAGCGGCAGCGACCGGCCGTACGCGCCGCTCGTCATCCCCGACCTGGGGTCGGACGCCGCCGTCCACGCCCTGCGCACCGCCAACCCCGCCCGTCTGCTGCACGGCCGAACCTGAGCCGCCCGGCGGACCACTTCTGGAAGGGAACCTCGCCGTGACGTACTCGGCCCTGCCGGACCGCACGCTCGACAAGCACGAACTCCGGCGGCTCGTCGACGATCTCGCCGCCCGGCCCGAGCTCTGGCGCGACCGGATCGCCTTCTCCCACGAGGAGCGGCACTACGCCTCGCTGCACCGCGACGAGTACGTCGACGTCTGGCTGCTCTGCTGGACCCGGCGCAGCGACACCGGCTGGCACGATCACGACGTCTCCTCAGGCGCCGTCCGGGTGGTCCAGGGCGCTCTGACCGAGTCCAACCCCCGTATCGGGGGCCGTCACCTGTCCGTCGGCGTCGGCGCGGGCGACTCGTTCTGCTTCGGCCCCGACCACATCCACCGCCTCACCGGCGCCACCGACGACGCGGTCTCCCTGCACGCCTACTCGCCGCCGCTGTGGCGCCTGGGGCAGTACGACATCACCGAGGACGGCCTGATGCGCCGTATCTCGGTCTCGTACGCCGACGAACTCCGGCCCCTGGGCAGCCCGGCCGCATGACGGCGCCCTGCCGGGCCGCACGGACCGGAGACCCGGGCGAGGGGAGAGACCCGTCGCCCGGGTCGGCACATGTGCGACGACGTCACACGGTCGTCGGTGTGCAGGTGCTCAGGCCCGTGACGTAGTTGAGCTGGGGACCGTAGCCCGCGAAGGTGGCGATGGCCTGGGGCAGCAGGGTGCGGCACGGGGCGCTCTGGCCGTCGGTGTATTCGACGGTGACGTTCACGGTGGTGTCGCAGTCGTTGACGACGGTCGTGTAGCGCCAGTCGCTGTAGTAGTGGACGCAGTCGGGAACGGCTGTCGCCTGGGCGACATCGTCGGCGGGGGCGACCCGGCCGGCGTCTCGCGCGGTGGCGGGTGCGCCGGTCGCACCCAACAGGCCCAGAACCGCGGCGGACAGACCCAGGACCGTCCTGAGCCGGAGCGGGGATACGAAGCGGCTGACGGGGAACATGGCGGCGTCCTTCATGTCGGCGAAGCAGCGGCCTTGGAGCCTCTGCGCGGTGCCACCCTGCAACGCCTGCAAGAATTGCGCAAAGCCATGCAACTCCTTTCAGTCGATGATGAACTCTCAACCGCAGCGGTGCAGTTCACGAAGATGCCCGGATCCGGGTCTTGTGCCCGCTTCCGGGGCGACATGTGCGCATGGCAGTTCGCCGGTCGCGCGGACGGCGCGTGGACCGCGGCGTTCACGCGCGGGCCGGGCGGTGACCGACGGGAACCGCGGACAGAGCCGTGCGCGCCGGCCGGGACGTCGGTCCGGTCGGCCGGACCGGCGCGTGTCGCGCTTTCGCCGCAGGGGTGGAAGCGGACCCGGGCCTCGCCTTCGCCCGGGTCGCGTCGACCGCCGGTCGACGACCGTCGACGGCGTGGCGAGTGGCCGCGGTGAGGCCGCGGCCGACCGTGGTGGACCGTGGCCGGCCGACCGCCGAGGCCGTGGTCAACGGGCTGAGGCCGTGGTCGGCCGCATGCGGGCGGGGATCCGGTCAGCCGACCGCGAACGTGGTCAGCCGCGAGATCTGCCCTGGTCCCGCCGGCCCTGTCGGGGCTGGGGGCGGCCACGGCCGACGGCGCGCCGACGTGACGGTGCCGGGGGTGCGTCCGCGCTGTTGAAACCCGGCCCGCTCGGGGCGCTGAATCCGCCGGGGACCGCCGGGGCGACCACGGGGGCACCGGTGGTGGCCGCCGGCTCGGAGGGCGCGGAGGGCGTACGGGTGCGGGGCACGGCACGGCCCACGACGCGGGTGTGCGTCATCAACGGGGCACAGGCGGCGCAGACTTCCATGAGGGTCCACACCTGGGCAATGGCCTGATCATGGCGCAGCACGAGCAGCACACTGCCCATGCAGTGCACCTGACTGCCCTCGTGGGAGGCGCACTGCGTCTGCCGGCAGGCGCAGGCGGCGTCGGCGTGCACGGTGGCAGCGCGGCCATGCGCCCCGACGTGGGCCTCGGCGAAGCGGCGCAGCGAGGCGAGGTCACGGGACCGCGGCGGCATGGCACAGGGAGAGGAGCACGTGACCGACGCGGTGCGGTCGCTGTGGCCGGAGATGCGGACGGTCCAAGTGCGTCCCGGACGTCGCGCGGCAGCAGATTCGGAGTGTGGGAGGTCCAAGACCGGCAGTCCTTCGGCAGTGGGATGTTCGCGCTGGTGCGCATAGTTTCTTTACCCGCGCGGGCCGGTCCGTCATCCACCGGTGGGCCGCGAGCGTCCTCGAATCTACGAGCGATGGCATGCGCGGGCCCGGACTGCTTCGTGCGGGGTTGCGATCTTCCCACAGCGGCGCGTCGGACACGTTCGACCCGCCTGGGGCCCTTGAGGATATCCCCGCCGTGACATGCGGGACCTGGGGGGTGGGTAAAGAACTGGGCTGGTGACGCCTGCCCGCCGGTCAGCGTTCGGGGCGGCCGCCCGCGACGCGGTTCCACAGGGAGCGGGTGGCGCCGAATCCGGTCTCGTGGACCCAGACATGGGTGCACGACGGGCACTGCAGGTGAAGCAGGCTTCCGGTGGTGGAGAGCAGGTAGCGCCAGTGGTCGGAGCACGACCGCCGCTGTTCGCAGGACGCGCACCCGTGACTGTCGGCGCAGTTCGGACACGTCACCCAGGCGCGGCGCCCGATGTCCGCCTGAGGGTCAAGCGGCAGCACTGTCGTCTCCGCGCCGGGGAAGCACGCCGGACGCGACCAGGTCGTCGTACACGCGCTGCTGCTGCTCGTCGAGACCGGAGTAGAGCAGGGCGTACGCGGCTTCCTCTCCGCGCATGACCTCCATCGGGTCCCAGTCGGGGCCGAGGGCGGCCAGGATCTGGGCCTGCCGCTGGACCTCCTGAGCGGTGAGGTCGATGGCGAAGTCGACGAGAGCCGGGGCGTCCGGTCGACCGGCACCCGTGAGGCGCGGGGCGTCGGCCTCACCGGGGCCGTGGGGAAGCGGGGGATTCTGTGGGGCCATGGGACAGAACTTAGGTATGCCTTCCTTGCCGGGACAAGAGGAGGTGGGAGAAGTCACAGCAGGTCGGCGGCCACGATGACGGGTCCCACGACGGATGGACAGGCCCGTCCGCCGGGCCGCACCGGACGTGGACGGCACGAGGGCGTTCACGTGTCCGACACATTTCCGCCATCCGTCGATCACATCATCGGTATGCTCCTGGAGCTTCATCCGCACCACCGAGGGGGGATTCCTCATGCGTATTCGCAACGCCCTGGCTGTCACCGCCGCCGCTGCCGGCACGCTCGCCGCCATCGCCACGGCCCCGGCCCAGGCCACGGAGTACTCGTCCGCGCTGAAGATCAAGGGCGTCCAGTACGACGCGCCCGGCCGGGACTCCAACAGCTGCTCCAGCGGCAACACCAGAGACGAGTACCTGACGATCAAGAACTACTCGTCCAGCTCGACCGTGAACCTGAAGGGCTACGTCGTCAAGGACGCCACGGGCAACAAGTTCACCTTCCCCGCGAACCACTACCTCGAGCCCGGGGACTACATCAAGCTCCGCGGCGGGCACGGCACGGACTCGGACTCCGGCAACGTCGTCTACCGCCAGAACTGCAACTTCATCTGGAACAACGACAAGGACAGCATCTACCTGTACAAGTCGTCCGGTGCCCGCGCCGATGTCCACTCGTACACCAAGTCGGCCAACGACCGTGACGGCAACGGGTACATCACCTATCACGGCTGAGCCGAACGCCGGAGCCCGTTGACCGGTCTTCGGACGGGTGCCGGGCTCCGCCCGCTCGGATGGACCGTCCCAGGTGCGGGCGCACCGGCGCGCGGCGGCGCGCTGCTGCTCCACCCGGGGCCGGTCCGGTCCGCACATCGGCCTCTCCCGTATCGCGTGCGATCCGGTCGGGCTCCCGTCGCCAGGGGCGGAGAGCCGATCACCCGGATCAGCGGCCGGCCGCGGGTCACCCGCTCGAAACGGGGCTTTCGCCCAATTCCACGCCGTGACAGGCCTGTCCGAGGCGTTCCGGGGCAGTCGGCAGTGGACCCGGGAGGAAGCGCGGCCCGGGCGGAAACCGGCCGCACCGCGCTGCCCCCTGGGAGTCCCGATGCCGACCGCCGTACCGGACAGAACCGCCGGAACATCCGGCAGCCGAACCGAAGCCATGGGCTCGGCCCGCTCGTTCGCGCTGCCCCGGGGCACCGGCTGGACCACCGCGCGCATCGCTGCGCTGACCACGTGCCAGGCGGCGTTCATGGTGGGCATCGGACTCCTGATCACCGGTCCCGCCCGCGGGCTGTGGCCGCTGACGGCCGAGGACGGCGTGAACGAGGCCCTCGAACGAGTCCGCACCGGCCCGCTCACCACGCTGTCGTCCATCGCCTCGGAAGCCGGCAACACCCTCACGGTGATCACCATCACGCTTCTGACCTGCCTGGGCCTGCTCCTGCTGCCCCGTCTGCCGATGTGGCGCCAGGCGATCTTCCTCGCCCTCGCCGTCTCGCTCCAGTCGCTGGTCTTCCTGGCCATCACCGAGTCGGTGGACCGGAACCGGCCGGACGTGGACCGCCTCGACGCCTCGCCGCCCACCTCCAGTTACACCTCCGGACATACCGGGGCGGCCACCGCGCTCTACGCCGGTCTGGCGGTGGTCGCGCTGTCCCGGATCCGCGGACCGTGGCGCAGGGTCGTGGCCGGACTGCTGCTGCTCCTGCCGCTGCTCGTGGGCACCGCCCGGCTCTACCGGGGCATGCATCACCCCACGGACGTCCTGGGCGGCCTCGTCAACGGCGGCCTTTCCCTGCTGATCGTGGGCCGCGCCCTGCTCGTCGACCGGTCGGTGACCGCCGCTCCGTCCACGGGCGGCGTACCCGCCGCCCGGACCGCCGGCGAGCGCCGGCCCGGCACCACCGCCGTGATCCTCAATCCCACGGTGACCGACGAGGCCACGCGCAACGATCTGCGGCGGACCCTTGAACGGCACGGCCACCGCGGCCCCGTGTTCCTGGAGACCACCGCGGACGACCCCGGGGCCGGGCAGACGGCCCGCGCGGTCCGCGAGGGCGCGACACTCGTCGTGGTCTGCGGAGGGGACGGGACCGTCCGCACGGTCGCCGACGCCCTGGTCGAGAGCGGTGTTCCGCTGGCCATCGTCCCCTGCGGCACCGGCAACCTGCTGGCTCGCAATCTCGGTCTGCCGCTCTCCCCCACCGCCGCGCTCGACGCCGCGCTGGGCGGGAGTCCGCACCGGCTCGACCTCGGAAACATCAAGGGCGACGGCCTGACCGCCACCCGGTTCGCCGCGATGGCCGGGGCGGGCCTCGACGCCGCGATGATGGAGCACACCGATCCTCGCGCCAAGGCCCACCTGGGCTGGCCGGCCTACGCCCTGGCCGGGTTCGGGACACTGCGCACACCCCGTATGCGCGTGACGATCCGGCTGGACGGCTCCCCCGCCATGCGCCGCACGGCCCGTATGGTGCTCGTCGGCAACGTCGGAACCGTGCAGGGCGGGATGACCCTGCTGCCCGCCGCCCGTCCCGACGACGGGCTGCTCGACCTCCTGGTCCTCGATCCCCGCGGCCCCGTCGGCTGGCTGCGCGCCGTAGGGACGCTGCTGCGCGGCCGCGCAGCAGCGTCCCGGCCGTCCACCCTGCACACCCTCGCGGCCGAGGGCGACGACCAGAACAAGGTCCCCGTCGAGTTCTTCACCTTCCGGCGCGCCGAACTCACCTTCGCCACCCCGCAGTCCCGGGAACTCGACGGGGATCCGGTGGGCCCCGGCCGGCGCCTCACCGCCGAGGTCGAGCCCGGCGCGCTGACCGTCCTGCTGCCCTCCCGGGAGAAGTGAATGGGTACCGCGACGAAGGTCCCCGAGACCCGCGCCATGACGGGAGACGAGCTCTCCGTCGACGAGGCACTGGCGTCCCTGCGCCGCTACGGCGGCTGGCCCCTGCTGCGCGACGCGTTCATCCGGTTCCGCTACGCCGACGGGTTCAGCCACTCCCGTGCGCTCGCCCTGCAGACGGTCCTGGCCTTGATCCCGCTCGCCATCGCGTTCGTGGGTCTCTCCTCGGCCCTGCACACCGAGGACATCGGCAGAGTCGCCGAACTGACGATCCGCCGGATCGCCGCGGGCCCGAGCGCCGACGTCGTCGACGACGCGCTGCGCCGCAGCCGGCACACGGCGGGCGACGGGGCGCAGGTCGCCCTGTGGTTCGGTCTGGCCTTCTCCCTGGTCAACGTGACCACCGCGATGTGCCAGATAGAGCGCGGCGCGAACCGGATCTACGGGAACGAGCGCGACCGCGTCTTCCACCGGAAGTATCTGCGCGGCCTGGTGATGTCCGTGTGCGCGGGAATCCCGCTCGGCCTCGGATTCGTCCTGATGGTGGCCGGCGGCGATCTGGCGTCCGCGGTCGTGACCGTCTACCACCTCGACGGAGACGCCAAGACCGCCTGGGACGTGCTGCGTTGGCCCTTCGGACTGCTCCTCGCCCTCATCTCGGCCAGCGCGATCTTCCGTCGTTCGCCCCGCCGCCGGCAACCCGGGTACACCTGGCTGGCCTTCGGCGCCGCCGTGTATCTGGTGCTCTGGACGGCGCTGACCTGGCTGTTGAGCCTCTACCTCGGGATCAGCGGTTCCTTCGACACGGTCTACGGCCCCCTCAGTGCCTTCATGTCGCTGCTGCTCTGGGCCTACCTGACCTCGATCGCCCTGTTCCTGGGACTGTCCTTCGCGGCGCAGTTGGAGGCCTCACGCGCCCGGCGCCCCGGTCCGATCTCCCCAGATCCGGGAGTCTGAATGGCGGCGCGCGTCGCGGTCCGGAGCCTGCTGGACCACCGTCGTCGGGCGGCCGACCGCCGATTCGGCGCCCGGCTGCTCGGCTCGGCCGCCGTGGCGGCGATCGCCGCGGTGCCCTTCGGCCTGCTCCTCGTCCTCGTCGAGGGACAGTGGCAACCCCTGCGCCGGCTGGACGCGGGCGCTGCCCGGCGGCTGCACGGGATCGCCCTGGAGCATCCCGCCTGGACGAGTGCGCTGCGCTTCCTCTCCGACCGGGTCTGGGATCCGCTCACCTTGCGCACGGCTGTCGCGCTGCTGACCGTCTGGCTGCTGTACCGCCGGGCATGGCGTCTGGCCGCCTGGTCCGCGGTGACAGCCGTGGCCGGCGGACTCATCGGACTCCTGGTGAAGACGGTCGTCGAGCGGGCACGTCCGTCGCTGGAGGATCCGGTGGCGCGGGCTCCGGGGTTCTCGTTCCCGTCGGGCCACGCGATGACCGCCACCACCTCGTTCGCCATCCTCTTGCTGGTCCTGCTGCCCGTGGTGCCGCGCTCCCGGCGAGTGCTCTGCTGGTACGCGGCGGTGCTCTCCGTCGTCGGGGTCGGCTTCACCCGCGTCGCCCTGGGCGTTCACTGGTTCAGCGATGTGCTGGGCGGCTGGCTGCTCGGCCTGGCCGTCGTCGCCCTCACCGCCTGGGCGTTCGAAGCCTGGCGCGCCGACGCGGGGCGGCCCCGTGCCGCCGTCGGCGAAGGCCTGGAGCCCGAACTCACCGACGAACGGCCGGAACCGGGGGCATCCGACGCGCAAGGGGAACGCGAACGGCCCGTCACATGACGGTTCGTTCGGGCGCCTTGGCTCTTGGCACCGGCACGGCCTGGAATCCTGGACGCATGGACAAGGTCAGCAACCGCGAGATTCTTGAATCGATCGCGCACGGGTCGAGCGACTGGCGCAAGCTCGCTCAGCCCCTCGCCGCCCGCTACCGGACCGTCGATATGGGCTCGGGAGCCGCTTTCGTGGGCGCGGTCGCACAGGCGTCGGTCACCGCCGGACATGACGTACCGGAGGTCAGGCTGGGGCCCGGTCTCGTCGACGTGAGCCTGTTCAGCGTCGACGAAAAGGGTGCCCGCTGGGTCACCCCGAAAGACCTGGAGCTGGCTCGCGTCATCTCGGCGCTCGCACGCGAACACGGGCTGACGGCCGCCCCTGACGAGGTGGCACAGCTGGAAATCGCCCTGGACACCGCGAACGACACGGTGGCAGGCCCCTTTTGGGCGGCGCTGCTCACGGGAGACGCCGACAACACGGTGTACGACTCGGTCTTCGACCCGACGAGCCGTGTCCCCAGCGTGTGGTTCCAGCGGACCGATGCCCACAAGACCCCGCGCCAGCGCTGGCACTTGGATCTGTGGCTGGCCCCCGAGGCGGCGCTGACGCGCATCGGGGCCGCCCTCGCCGCCGGGGGCACAGTGGTCGACGACTCCCACTCCCCGTCGTACACCGTGCTCGCCGACCCGGAGGGAAACAGGGTCTGTGTCTGCACGGCGGTCGAGCGTGATTAGGGAACTCCCCCACCGGACGGGGCCCTCGCGGGCCTCCGCGCTCAGTGCGGGCGATAACTGAGGAGATCGCCCGGCTGGCACTTCAGCACCTCGCAGAGCCGGGTCAGGGTGGTGAACCGTACGGCTCTCGCCCGGCCGTTCTTCAGGATCGACAGGTTCACATGGGTGACACCGACCCGGTCGGCGAGCTCGGCCAAGGTCATCCCGCGTTCTTCGAGCAGGCGGTCGAGGTGGACCTCGATCGCGTGCTCCTCCTTGTCCTCGGACATCAGACCGTTCCGTCGAGGTCTTCGCGCATGGCGATGCCGACGCGCATGACCCGCGCGAAGGAGAGCACGCCGAGGCCGGTGAGTACCGCCATGTAGGGACCGTTCCACGAGATCAGCCCGGTGAGAGCGCTGACGTCGCCACCCCTGCTCAGAGAACCGACGAGAGCCTTCTCGGTCACCGACTCCGCGATCGCGGCGAGCACACTGCCGGCCAGCAGCCACCAGCCCAGCCCGCGCAGCCGCCCCGCGGTCCGCGCGGTGTAGAGGCCCTCGCGCTCCGCGCCCCGGATCAGCCGGAGAACGAGCAGGAGCGCTCCGACGGTGAAGAGGAAGGAGGGAACCAGGTTCGCGGTGTGGAGCAGACTCTGCGCCGTGGTGGGGTGGTCGGTGCAGTATCTCGGGTGGGCGTCCAGGCCTGCCGACGCCCCCGGTGCGGGCTTGAACTCCAGGGGAGACGCGTCGCCGCCCGTCGTCGAGGACGCGTCCGTCACACAGACGGGCTTGTCGCCGATGCCGAGGACGTGCACGCCCAGGCCGTCCACGAACATGCCGAACACGCTCGCGACCATCAGCACCGCGAGCATCGTCACGATGCCCCGGACCGCGCTCGACATCGGCTCCAGCGGATTGCGTACCGTTGCCACGACTTCCCCCGTATCGATTATCGATGTTATCGAAAAACGATACAGAGTGAGGCGGGCGCCGGCAACATCAATCGACCGTGGACATCGCGTCGGCCGGACATGCCCTCGTGGGGGTTCCCCCGGTCGGCCTACGGACCCATGGTGTTCAACCGGTGTGGACGGCAGAGAATGGCTCGACACAGACCCGGAGGAGCTTTCATGATCTTCATTACCGTCAAGTTCAGCGTCCGCCCCGAAGACGCGGAGCGGTGGCCGGAGATCACCGCCGACTTCACCGCCGCCACCCGCGCCGAACCCGGCTGTCTCTGGTTCGACTGGTCCCGGAGCATCGAGGATCCGACGGAGTACGTCCTGGTCGAGGCCTTCCGGGACGACGAGGCCGGAGCGTCGCACGTCCAGTCCGCGCACTTCAAGGCGGCCCAGCAGACCCTGCCCGGCCACCTGGTCGCGACACCGCGCATCGTGAACATGAAGCTCGCCCAGGACGACTGGTCCCTCCTGGGCGAGATGGTCGTGGAGGGGCAGTCCTGAGGGTTGCCGCACCAGTCGTCGACCGGGCCCGGACCCCGGGTCCGGGCCACCGGCCGCTGGCTGGCGACTAGAAGTCGTCGGCTCCGTTGCGGAGTTCGGGGGTCCAGTAGCCGGTGGCCCACTTCGTGGAGTCGACGGCGATGCCGTCGGCGCCCGGGGCCTTGACGGTGGCCGGACCGCTGCCGCCCTGGAGTGTCACGGAGAAGGCGATCACGGGCTCGGTGTCCTCGTCCTTGCCGCCGTCCGACAGCCTCACGAGAGCGTAGGCGGGTGCCCCGGCGGACAGGACGACGGGAGCGGCCGGCTTGCTCTTGGCGACGGCGGGCACGTTCTCCCGGTGGCTCTCCAGGAACCGGACCTCGGGGAAGCCGTTCATGCGGCAGCTGTGGCCCGAGGTGTTCTTGGCCGTCAGAACGATGTGGGTGCAGGGCGGGCCACCCTGGTAGGCCGCGCTGATGGCGACGTCCTTGGTGGTGCAGACAGGCGTGGAGCCGGACGCCGACCCGGTACCCGACGCCGCGTCCGAACCCGATCCGGAACCGGTCGACGTCTTCGAACCGGCCGAACTGCCGTTGGTGTCGCCGTCCTTCGCGGCGCCGGCGTTCTCTGCGGATGCCGTCGGCGAGGCGGCCTGCGAGGTGCTGCCGGTCTCCGGGCCCGACGACTTCGTGCCGGATCCGTCCGGCCCGCAGGCGGTGAGGCCAGGGCGAGCACGGCCGTGGTCGTGGCGGCGAGGAGCGCGGCGCGAGCGGCAGCCCGGCGTGAGTGGGCCGGGACTGAGGCATCTCGCGCGGGACCCTGCGGACGGCCGGGCACACCCACGACCGGGGGCCGGCATGCCGACAGCCCGGCACACAGTGCCGGGACTGCCGGGGCAAGGCCCGCGACCGCCCTGTCGCGGCACGAACCCCTGCGGCAAGGGGGCAACGGGTGGAAGCCGTGCTGCGGGGCCGTCCGCCTCGAACCGCCGACGCCTCGGCCGGACGCGGGAACGGAACTCCCTGAATCGTGTCCCTGCGAGAAGGTGCCGGCGAGTCAGCCGACGAGTTCCTCGGCCGGCTTGGAGAACTCGGCTCCGAGCTGCGACATCATGTTGCCGAACTCCTTCTCGCTGATCGCCTCGCGCAGCGTCACGAGCACGGCGCGGACGCCGCTGTCGGCCTCGTCCTTCTTGAGCATGTTGCGTTCGGCGACCCGCCGTACGGTCTCGTCGTAGCCGAAGACCTCGATGGCCGAGGTCGCACCTCGCTGAACGGCTTCGGCCAGGCCGTCCGGGAGCTCCAGCGCCAAGGCCCGGTCCTTGCTCCCGCTCAGCCGGTGGGCGAGCGTCTCCAGCGTGGCGCGGGTCAGATCGGCCGACTCCTGTCGCGACAGGCCCGTGCGCTCCGACACCGCTTGGATGAATTCCCTCTCCTCCACGCGCTGTCTCCTTTTCTGCCTCGTCGGTCCGACGGCTCGGCGGTCTGAGGGCCTGGCGCCCGAAGTCCTGGTGAACTCGCGGCTACGCGGCCCTGAATCCACCCTGACACGCGGGTGCCGGGCCCGCGCGGGCAAGCCGTGGGGGCCTGTGCCCGAGCACCGCGGAACGGGGGCCTGGTTCAGCGGACTTCGAGCTGGGTGAGCAGCCGCAAGGTGTCGGAATTGACCCAGTACTCGACGAACCTGTCCTCGCGGACGCGGAGGGTGTCGGTGCCGGTGAAGTCGACCTCGGTGCCGGGGGCGGCCTCGGCACCGGGGAAACCGCCGGCGTAGGTGCCGGTGGCCGTCCACCGTACGGACACATGTCGGCCGTCCACCAAAGGGGCGACCTGTATCGCGAAGCGCAGGTCGGGGAACGCGGCACGGGTCTGCGCGATCCAGGCCACGAGGCCGTCGGCGCCCCGGATGGCGCTGCCGTCGCCGCCGCCGATGAGGGCGGCGTGGACGCGGAAGTCGGACGCGATGACGCCGGGTGCCTGGGCGTAGTCGCCGTTCCAGAGGCGCAGCCACGCGTCGAGCATGGCCCCCGGCTTCCGGGCGGTCCCGTGACGGCCCGCGCCGGAGGACGTCCCAGCGGACGTGCCGGTCGTCGAGGTGTCCGCCGCGGCCGTCGTCGCGGTGAGGCCGACGGCGGTGAGCGCGGCGGGGACGAGCAGGAGCGTCCGGCGGCGCGGCGGGACGGCGCGGGTGTCGGTCATGGCAGGTCCTCGCGTTTGGGGGAGGGAGGGATGAGCTGCGGTCAGGGGCGTCGCGGCCTGGCCCTACGGATGGAGGACGACCTTTCCGGCGACGGTGCCGGACTCGGCCAGCCGCAGGGCCTCGGCGACCTGGGTCAGCGGCAGTTGGGCGGCGATCCGGGCGGTGACGTCACCGCGCTGGAGGGCGGTGAAGACCTGCGAGAGATCGGCGCGCAGCCGGGCCCGGAAGCGGTTCTTGGACAGGGCCCGGCCCGCCCAGACGTTGAAGAAGTAGGCGTGGCGGCCGTTGGGCAGGGTGTTCCACAACCACACCCGGCCGAGGAGCTTGAGTACGGGCCCCTGCTTGGACCCCGTGTCGTCCCGGGTGGAGGCGCTGCCGTAGGCGACGAGCGTGCCGCCGGGGGCGAGCAGGTGCCAGGAGTCGACGGCGCTGCGGCCTCCGACGTGGTCGAAGACGGCGTCGACCCCGCCGGGGGCGAGTTCTCGCACGCGTGCCGGGACGTCGCCGTTGCGATAGTCGACGGGGGTGACGCCCCGTGCCCGCAGGGCGTCGTGGTGGCGCGCGGAGGCCGTACCGATCACCTTCGCGCCCGCGGCGTGCGCGAGCTGGACGAGGACCGAGCCGACCCCGCCGTTGGCGCCGTGCACGAGGACGGTCTGCCCGGCCCGGACCCGCGCCTTGCGGTGCAGCATCTGCCAGGCGGTGATGCCGTTGACGACCACGGTCTCCGCCTCCGCCGCCGCGATCCCCTCGGGCACCGGCACCACGTCCGCCGCCTCCACGCACACGTGACTGGCCCAGCCGCCGACCTTGACCAGAGCGGCCACCCGGGTGCCGGCCAGCCCCGGGTCGACGCCCTGGCCGGCGGTGAGGACCGTGCCGACCAGGTCGTAGCCGGGCACGAAGGGGAACGGCGGCTGGTCGTAGTACCGCCCGCGGCGCATCTGCTGTTCGGCGAAGGAGACGCCGGTCGCCTCCATCCGGATCACGACCTGGCCGGGGCCCGCGACGGGGACCGCGCCGTGCCGGATCTCCAGCCCTTCCGGCTCCACCTTGCCCGGCAGGACGACCTCGACGAGTCCTTCGGCGTTCATGACGACCTCCACTGCGCTCCGCGCGAGTTATCTACTATCGCTTTCGTTAGAAGCTATAACTCACGGGCGTGAACGTCCAGAGCTTTCGTTATAGGTTCTAACTTGAGGCAGGGTCTACGAGACGGCTTCGGCGGTCCACTCGATCTCCGGCGGCACCACACGCGCGCACCGCGGGTGGCCGCTCTCGTCGGTCAGGCCCAGACGCCCGACGAGGAGTCCCTCGCGCGCCGCCTCGGCCAGTACGTCGGAGGGGACGGCGTCGATCATGAGCTTGGCGCGACGGAACATGCTGAAGACACCCGCCTCGTCGACGGTGCCCCACGACAGATAGATGAACCGGTGGCCCAGGCGGTCCTGCACGTAGGGACCCTTCACCTCGATACCCGTCGGCGAGGGTGCCGCCGTGCATTCGAGGGTCCAGGTCGCGGACACACCGTCGCCCGGCTGGGGATCCAGCAGCTCGGCCGGGCGGTCGCGGCGTTGCACAGCCACGTGGATGTTGTCGTACGCCGAGACGGTGCGGCCCTCGGGGGCCGGGCACGTGGGGCCGGGCAGGTCAGTGGCGTCGATACGGATGCGCATGCGGGCCATCATGCCGCCGAACCGCCCCGCGGCGAGATCCGCGGAACGCGCCACCCGCGCCGAGCGCCGGGCCACACACACCGAAGACCCGGACTACCCGGCCCCGAACGCCTCTGAGCCCGGCACCGAACACCCCGGACCTCGGCACCGAACGCCGCATGGCCCGCCCCGCCGCCAAAGGGCGCCGGCGCCGGGTCGCGGGGACCACGGCGCCGGTGACGACGTGGTCTCAGCCGGACAGCGCCGCCGAGACGACCGCCTTCGCCTCGTCCTGCACCTGGCGGAGGTGATCGGTTCCGCGGAACGACTCCGCGTAGATCTTGTAGACGTCCTCGGTACCCGACGGGCGGGCCGCGAACCAGGCGTTCTCGGTGGTCACCTTGATACCGCCGATGGGCGCGCCGTTGCCCGGGGCCTCGGTGAGGACCGCGGTGACCGCTTCCCCGGCGAGGGTGTCCGTGGTGATCTGCGCGGGCGAGAGCTTCGCGAGGAGAGCCTTCTCGTCGCGGGACGCCGGGGCGTCGATGCGCTCGTAGGCGGGTTCGCCGAAGCGCGCGGTGAGCCCGGCGTAGTGCTCGGATGGCGTCTTTCCGGTCACTCCCGTGATCTCGGAGGCGAGCAGGGCCAGGATGATGCCGTCCTTGTCGGTGGTCCAGACCGAGCCGTCGCGGCGCAGGAACGAGGCGCCCGCCGACTCCTCCCCGCCGAACCCGATGGAGCCGTCGACCAGCCCGTCCACGAACCACTTGAAGCCGACGGGCACCTCGACCAGCCGGCGGCCGAGGTCGGCGGCGACCCGGTCGATCATCCCGGAGGACACCAGGGTCTTGCCGATCCCCGTGTCGGCGGGCCACCGCTCCCGGTGGGAGTAGAGGTAGGCGATGGCGGCGGCGAGATAGTGGTTGGGGTTCATGAGTCCGGCGTCCGGGGTGACGATCCCGTGGCGGTCGGCGTCGGCGTCGTTGCCCGTGGAGATCTGGAAACGGTCGCGCCGCTCGATGAGCGAGGCCATGGCATACGGCGACGAGCAGTCCATGCGGATCTTGCCGTCCCAGTCGAGCGTCATGAACCGCCAGGTGGGGTCGGTGAGCGGGTTGACCACGGTCAGGTCGAGCGCGTGCTGCTCGGCGATGCGCCCCCAGTAGGCGACCGAGGCCCCGCCCAGGGGGTCTGCGCCGATACGGACACCGGCCGCGCGGATCGCGTCCAGATCCAGCACCTGCGGCAGATCGGCCACATAGGTGCCGAGGAAGTCGTAGTGGCCGGTACCGGGAGCCGCGAGTGCCCTGGCGTAGGTGACACGCCGTACGTCCTTGAGGCCGTCCCCGATGAGTTCGTTGGCCCGGTCCTGGATCCAGGAGGTCGCCTCGGAGCCCGCCGGGCCGCCGTTCGGCGGGTTGTACTTGAAGCCCCCGTCGGCCGGCGGATTGTGGGAGGGCGTGACCACCACACCGTCCGCGAGGCCCGAGGACCGTCCGCGGTTGTAGGTGAGGATGGCGTGCGAGACCGCCGGAGTGGGGGTGTAGCCGTCCTCGCTGTCGAGGAGCACCGTCACGTCGTTGGCCGCGAACACCTCCAGGGCGGTGACCTTCGCCGGCTCCGAGAGCGCGTGGCTGTCGGCCCCCAGGAAGAGCGGGCCGTCGATGCCCCGGCCGTCGCGGTACTCGCAGATGGCCTGGCTCGTCGCGGCGATGTGGTCCTCGTTGAAGGCGGTCGCCAGGGACGAGCCGCGGTGTCCTGACGTACCGAAGGAGACGCGCTGGCCGGGCTCGGCCGGGTCGGGGTGGAGCGCGTAGTACGCGGTGACCAACCGGGCTACGTCGACGAGGTCCTCGGGGCCTGCCGGACGGCCCGCTCGCTCGTGCTGCATGTGCCCGCACCTCCACATCGGTGGTTCATCGCTGGTGGTCTCATCTTTCCCCACCGGGCCGCGTGGCGGCACAGTGCCGCCACGGCCAACAGTGCCGCCACGACCGCTGTGGGCAGCGCCGGGCCGCACCCCGCGGGAGGGCGACCCCGGCCCGTACAGGGGAGGCAGTCACACCCCTCGGGAGGGCGGCCGGGCACGCACGAAGACGGCGACAGCGCCGACGCCGCTGCCGCCGAAGAAGCGGGACGGCCCGGGACGCGAGAAATCCACCCCTCGGCCCTCCCCCGCCGTCAGCTCAGGCCGTCCTCGTCCGCGGGCGGCGGTCTGGGGGTGGGATTCCCGGCGGTCAGGTGCTCCAGCACCTGCACCAGTTCCTGGCAGGCCAGTTCCACGGAGTGTCTGGTGTTGCGCTGTTCGGTGATCACGGCGGACAGGAGAAGCGCTGTCAGGGCCATGGTTCCGTTGAAGGCCTGTAGCTTGATCATGATCTCCGTATGGCCGAGCTGGTCGAACGGGCCGACCTTCTGCGTGGCCGCCACCGTGGCCATGACGGAGGCGAAGAGGGCGCACGCCAGGCTGCCCGGGAGCTCGAAACGCAGCGCCGCCCAGATCAGCAGCGGGTAGACGAGGAACAGCAGGCTGATGGAGCTGCGCGTGGCGAGCGGCACCATGACGCAGACCGCGGCCAGGAGCACGGCGGCCTCCTTCCATCGCGTCAGGCTCACCGGGGCGCGTACCGCGTACAGCATCAGAAGGATCGGGGTGACGATCAGGACTCCCATCGCGTCACCCACCCACCACGCGAGCCAGACCGCCCAGAAGCCCTCCGGGGCGAGTTTGTCCGTGAGCACCAGCAGGCCGACGTCCGCCGTCGCGCTGATCATCATGCTGCCCAGGGCCGCCAGGAACACCAGGGCGAGGCCATCGCGCAACCGGCTGAGATCGGGGCGGAAACGCACCCCGCGCAGCAGGAAGTAGGCGCAGATCGGGGCGACGGTGTTGCCCGCGACGATGCCTATCGCGGAAGGCTGGAACGTGGCGAACGAGGACAGGGACAGGACGACCAGCAGGGCTCCGATCGCGATCCCGAGCCACGACCAGAGCCCCAGGAGCAGCAGCGCGGCGACGGCCACGCCGGTGGGCGGCCAGATGGGTGTGAACACCGCTCCCTCGACCGAGAGCCGCCGCAGGAGTCCCAGCCGCCCTGCCCCGAAGTAGCAGGCGGCGATCGCCAGCGTCTGAAGAGCGACGACGGCCGGTCGGCGCAGCTCGCGTGTAGCCACCACAGAGCCATCAGACACCGCCGGGGCACTCTCGGCGAGGCGAGCGGCGCCCTGCGCTGAGGGCGGACGAAGGGTGGCACCCATCGGGGCGGACGGTGGTGGCGACTCAGGGACCGGACGGTGGGCGCCCACCCAGGGGCCCGGACGGTGGTGGCACCCCTGGGGCCGGACAGCGGGCGCCTACCCAGAGGCCTGGACAGTGATGGCACCCCTGGGGACAGACAGTGGGCTCCTACCCAGGAGGCCGGACGGTGGGCGCGCCGTGGCCGACCACGAGTACGGCCGCGTCGTCCTCGTGTCCCACCCGCTCGGCGCCCCTGATCACCGCGGCGGCCAGCGAACCGGCCGACAGGCCCGCGACGGCGGCGATGCCGGCGAGCCGTACGACCTGGTCGAGCCCTTCGTCGACGTTCATCAATGGTCCCTCGACGACGCCGTCGGTCAGCAGGACGAAGACTCCGCCGGTGGTGAGGCGGTGCCGTGTCACGGGGTACCGCATGCCCGCCTCGATGCCGAGCGGCGGCCCCCCTTCGTCCTCGGTGATGCCGGATTTCCCGTCCGCCGTCGCCCAGACGCACGGTATGTGTCCGGCCCGCGCGCTCTCCAGTACGCCGGTGGCCGGGTCGAGCCGCATGAACGTACAGGTCGCGAACAGGTCGGTGCCGATGGACAGCATGAGGTCGTTGGTCCGGGCGAGGAGCTCTCCCGGGTCGCTCGTGACCGAGGCGAGTGCCCGCAGGCCGACCCTGACCTGTCCCATGAACGCGGCGGCCTCGATGTTGTGGCCCTGTACGTCGCCTATGGACAGGCCGATGCGATCGTCGGGCAGCTTGAAGGCGTCGTACCAGTCCCCGCCCACGTTGAGCCCGTAGCAGGCGGGCGCGTACTGGACAGCCACGTCGAATCCTGGGGCGGACGGCATGTCTCCCGGAAGCATGCCGCGTTGCAGCGCGATGGCCAGCTCGACCTGCGAGCGCTGGAACTCCGCGCGTTCGCGCGCCTGGGCGGTCAGCGATCCGAGCCTGGCCAGCAGCTCGTCGTCGTCGCCCGTCGGGGCCCTGCGGGACATCGACCACCCCGGGAGAAAGCCACACGATGAAAGAAATGTCAGGAAAACATCTTTATCGGATGATAACGGACCCGACATCGGCAGCCCTCGGCCGGCAGCCCCGTCCCGCCCGCGAGACGGTGGTGCACTGTGCGAGGAACGCGGCGACTCGCCCGATGCCGATGATGAGGGGCAGACGTTCGGTGACGGTGTCGCGGAACTCGAGCCGGCCCGCGGTGCCGCCGGTCAGACGGCCCGTCGCGCCGGTGGCCTTGAGGGAGTCGGGGAGGGCAGGTCGGCGAGCCGGACCGCGGCCTGGTCGGCGGACGCGGTCGCGTCGGCGAGGTCGACGACCGGGGTGAAGGGGCCGTTGACCCCGGGTCCGAAGCCGGGACCGTCGGCGCCGGCTATCCGGTCGCAGGCGTCGCGGGTGGTGCTGCCCGCCGGATCCGCGCCGTCGTCGATGTGCCCGAGGCGCGTCGAGAACAGCGGGATCGCGCAGAGGGCGACGAGGACGAATCCCGCGGTGAAGGACTTCCACGGGTGCCGGGCGACCGGGCGCGCGTAGCGGTGCCATCCGTCGTGGTACCCGGCGCTCTCGGCGACCGGCCGGCGGCGGACACGGAGTACGTCGATACGGCGGCCCACGAGTCCCATGGCCGCGGGCACCGGAGCGAGCGCCGCGACGGCGGTGACGACCACCGCGATGGTGGCGGCCGGACCCAGCCGCCCGCGGCTCCCACCACGGCGGCGGTCGGGCATATCGCGGTGACGACGACGCGACGGCGATGGCTCACGAGGGGGTGGCTCCGACCATGGCGAGGAAGGTGAACGCCCGCGGGAGCAGGCGGTCGGGCTCCACGGGGACGCCAGGCCGTACGGCGGTCGCGCGGGGTGCGCAGGACGGCACGCGCGGCCGACAGCGCGCAGTCGGCGATCACGGCGGCGCAGGTCGGCGTCGGGTCTCGTCCTTCTTCCGTTCACGCGTTCACGCAGACCGGGCCTCTCGGTTCTCTCCGGCACGGTGACACCCTCACCGCAGGCGCCGGGTCCGTCGATTGTCAGCTCTGCCATTTGGGCGGCTGTCGGCGTCCGGGGTTCCCCGGCCTGTCATCCGAGCGCCCGACCCGAGTGATACCGCGGTACTACGGGCCTCACGGCAACCCAGCTCTCAGGTGCCACGGATCCCGGGAAATGACCTCTTAGCGTTGAGGGTGAGCAGTCAGGTGGGGGGCCTGCCCCCGAACGTAAGGGAACATCGATGATCGAGGCACATCAGCTGACGAAGCGGTACGGGGAGAAGACGGCGGTGGACCAGCTGGACTTCGTCGTGAAGCCCGGCACCGTCACCGGCTTCCTGGGCCCGAACGGAGCGGGCAAGTCCACGACCATGCGCATGATCGTCGGCCTGGACGCGCCGTCCGGCGGCAGCGTCACGGTCAACGGCAAGCACTACGCCCAGCACACCGCGCCCCTCCAGGAAGTCGGCGCTCTGCTCGAGGCCAAGTCGATCCACCCGGGCCGGTCCGCGTTCGACCACCTCATGGCCCAGGCCTACACCCACGGCATTCCGCGCCGCCGGGTGGAGGAGGTCATCGAGCTGACCGGCCTCCAGACGGTGGCCAAGAAGCGCGCGGGCGCCTTCTCCCTCGGTATGGGCCAGCGCCTCGGCATCGCCGCGGCCCTGCTCGGCGACCCGGCCACCATCATGCTCGACGAACCGGTCAACGGGCTGGACCCCGAGGGCGTGCTGTGGATCCGCAACCTGCTCACCGGGCTCGCGGCGGACGGTCGTACGGTCTTCGTCTCCTCGCACCTGATGAGCGAGATGGCGCTGGTCGCCGACCACCTGATCGTCGTCGGACGCGGACGTCTGCTGGCGGACACCACCGTGCAGGAGCTGATCCAGCAGGCCGGCGGTGACACGGTCACCGTGGCCACCGACCAGGCCGCCCGCCTGCGCGAGGTGCTGGCCGGCCCCGGCGTCGAGATCACCGGCGCGGCCGGATCCGAAGAGCTCCAGGTGACGGGTCTGACCCCGCGGGCGATCGGTCTCAAGGCCGCCGAGCACGGCATCCCGCTGTTCGAGCTCAGCTCCCGGACCGTCTCCCTCGAAGAGGCGTTCATGGATCTGACCCGCGACGCTGTCGAGTACCACGCCAGCGCCACCGTCGAGGCCCCTGGGAGGGCGGCATGAGCACCGTCACCGTCACCGACAGCCCCGCACCGGCACCGGCGCGGGCGGCCCGTCCGACGTACAAGGTCACCGGCCGCCGTGTGCTGCGCTCCGAGTGGGCGAAGCTGTGGTCGCTGCGCTCCACCTGGATCACCCTCGGCCTCGGACTGCTGTTCCTCGTCGCGTTCGGCGTGATCGCCGCCGCGCACTACAAGTCCGAGCTCGACTCCGGCCGTCCGATGCACCGCGACGACGTCGCGGCCACCGCGCTCAGCCTCTCCGTGTTCGGCACGAACTTCGCGCAGCTGGCGCTCGGTGTGCTGGGTGTGCTGATCACCGCGGGTGAGTACTCGACCGGCATGATCCGTTCCACGCTGGCCGCCGTGCCGCGCCGCCTGCCGGTGCTGTGGTCCAAGGCCTCGGTGTTCGGCCTGGTCGCCCTCGTCGTCTCCACCGTCGGCGTCTTCGTCGCGTTCACGATCGACAGCGGCGTCGTCTCCGGTACGCCCGCGGCCCTCACCATGTCCCACTCCGGCGTGGTCCGGAGCCTGCTGGGCGCGGGCCTCTACCTCGGTCTGGTCGGCGTGATCGGCACCGCCCTGGGCGCCCTGCTCCGCTCGGTCGCCGGTGGCATCTCGGTCCTGGTCGCCTCGCTGATGCTGGTGCCCGGTCTGATCTCGCTGCTGCCCAGCTCGTGGCAGGACAACATCAGCCCGTACCTGCCGAGCAACGCGGGCGAGTCGATGTTCGCGCTGACCCACGACTCGACCACCCTGTCGCCCACCGCCGGGCTCGTGGTCTTCCTCGGCTGGACCGTGCTCGCCCTGGCGGGCGCCGCCTACCGTCTCGTCCGCTCGGACGCCTGACACACCGCGCACCGCGCCGCGCCGCACGACCGGCACGGCACCCGACCGGCTCACCCGGTCCGGTGCCGTGCCGTCCGGGCACCGGGGACCGGGCACCACGACGGACCTGCGCGGTGGCGCCCGTACGACGACATGAGGAGGCGCGTACGAGGACGCGGCCGGACCCACAATGGACAGGTGAGACCCATGAACGCGGACCAGTGACTCCCATGGACATCGACGACACCGCCCCGCTCGACCCGGCGGACGACCGGCCGTTCGCCGAGGCGGACCTGCCGTGGAACCACCCGCTGGCCCGTACGCTGTCCCGTTCCGGCCGCCGGCTCAAGCAGGGCGACCGGAAGCGTCCGTGGATCCTCGACGCGGCGGTGACGGCTGTCGTGGCGCTGCTGTTCTGCGTGCCTGACCTGGTGCACGACGACGACGGCAGACACCATGGATTCGACACCCGGTTCACCCACCTGCCCTTGCCCTGGACACTCGCGCTACAGGCCGGACTCGTACTCCCCCTGCTGTGGCGGCGCAGAAGGCCGTCCCTCGCCTTCGCCGTGATCACCGCGGTGTTCATCCTCCAGCTCGCGCTGGGCGTGTTTCTGCGCGCCGACGTCGCCGTGCTGATCGCCCTCTACAGCCTGGTGCTGCACGGAGAGCTGCGACGGCTGCCCGCGGCCTGCGCGGTCACGGCCGGTGCGCTGGGGCTCGTCGCCGTACGCCTGCCGTCCGACGTGCATGTCCTGGACGCGCTGTTCTTCCTGTTCAGCACCATAACCGCGGCCGTCGCGCTCGGACTGGCGGTACGGATCCGGCGTGGCCAGCTGGCCGTCCTGCGGGACCGCGCGACCCGCCTGGAGGTCGAACGCGACCAGCGCAGCAAGCTGGCCGCCGCCGCCGAACGCACCCGCGTGGCCCGCGAGATGCACGACATCGTCGGCCACAACCTCTCCGTCATCATCACCCTCGCCGACGGCGGCGCGTACGCGAGCGACCTGGCGCCGGAACGCGGCAAGCAGGCCCTGCTGCTCATCGGTGACACCGGGCGGCAGGCGCTCGGTGAACTGCGCCGCATGCTCGGCGTCCTGCGCGAGCAGACCCAGACTCCCGCGACGCCCGAGCTGAGCCCCCAGCCGGGCATCGGGGACATCGACGGCCTGTGCGAGCGGATACGGGCCGCCGGACCGCGCGTCGTCCACCGCAGCAGTGGCGAACTGGGCACCCTGGACCGCGGCGTCCAGCTCGCCGTCTACCGCATCGTCCAGGAGGCTCTCACCAACGCCCTCAAGCACGGGGGCCCCGAGACACGCGTCGATCTCTTGGTGAGCGTCGAGGACACCCTGCTGCACATCGACGTCCACGACACCGGCCCGGGCACCGGCACCGCCCGCTCCCGGGCGCACGACGACGAAGGACACGGAATCCCCGGCATGAGAGAACGCGCGGCCCTCTACAACGGGACAGTCGTCGCGGGACCCGCCCCCGACGGCGGATGGACGCTGCGGGCCACCCTCGACCTCACCCCTCTGGACGGGACCGACCTCGCTCCGTCGGCCGCCGCGGGCGGTGCGGCGTGACCAGTGTGCTCATCGTCGACGACCAGCCGCTTCAGCGCCTCGGCTTTCGCATGCTCCTGGAGAGCACGCCGGACACCGATGTCGTCGGTGAGGCGTCCCACGGCGGCGACGCCGTCCGCCGGGCGGCCGAGCTCCGCCCGGACGTGATCCTGATGGACGTACGGATGCCCGGCATGGACGGCATCGAGGCCACCCGCCGGGTCGTCGCGTCCGGCGGCCGGTCCCGCGTCCTGATCCTGACCACCTTCGACCTGGACGAGTACGCCTACGCCGCGCTGCGCGCCGGAGCCAGCGGATTCCTCCTCAAGGACGCCCATCCGGAGGAACTGCTCGCCGGCATCCGCGCGGTCGCCGCGGGCGACGCGGTGATCGCCCCCGCCCTGACCCGCCGCCTCCTGGACACCTACGCCAAGCACCTCCCCCACGATCCGGTGACGGGAAAACCGCAGGACGACACCCGCGTACGCGCCCTCACCGAGCGGGAGTACGAGATCTTCGTCGCCATCGGCGAGGGCTGGAGCAACAGCGAGATCGCCGAGCGGCTGGTCGTGGCGGAATCCACCGTCAAGACCCATGTCGGCCGCGTCCTGTCGAAGGTCGGAGCCCGCGACCGCGTCCAGGCGGTGATCCTCGCCTACGACCTCGGCGTCGTCCGCCCGAACCCGCCCGACTGACCTCCCCGAGCCCGTTGAGGGCCGCGTACTACGGCGTCGGTGACCGGCGCATGCCTCCGCCCGGCGGACGACACGGCCGGTGGGGGCGGGGGCCGCGGCCGGTGACCGGGTCGAGCCGCATCCGAGGCGGGTGGTGCGGCGCGACACTAGGGTCGGCGGTATGACCGACGACAACCTGCGTCTCGTCACCGTGGAGCGGACCGGCACCGGGCACTTCACCGCGACGAACGCGCGTGGCGGGACCATCGCCTTCGGGACCGGCTCCGATCCGGACGGGGAGGACGCCTTCACCCCGGTCGAGCTGCTGCTCGCCGCCATCGGGGGCTGCACCGCGGCCGACGTCGATGTCGCGACCAGCCGCCACGCGGAGCCCTCGCGGTTCACCCTGACCGTGACCGGCGACAAGATCGCCGACGAGCTCGGAAACCGGATGACCGGCCTCGCGGTCACCTTCTCCGTGACGTTCCCGGACGGCGAGCCCGGCGACCGGGCCCGCGCCATCCTTCCCCGGGCCGTCAAGGCCTCCCACGACCGGCTCTGCACGGTCAGCCGCACGGTCGAGGCCGGTACCCCCGTGACCGTGACGATCGCCGACGGATGACCGCGCAGGGACCGGTCGGCCCGGCCCGGCGAAACGAACACGCGGCCGGGTGGAGTGAAGCGGCGTTTCCGGGGCAGACGCCGAACGTCGAAGACGGTGGACGCGGGACGGATCGTATGGGCCAACCGGTGAGCGAAGCGGGACAGCAGGAACAGCGGGGTGCACTCATCGAGGCGTCCGTGGCGTACGACGGTGATTCCGCGTGCATCGCCCAGGCGCGGGCGTTCACCCGCGACTTCCTGACGCGGGTGCAGGCGGTCGCCGGACTGCCCGTGTCCGCACGGGTGATGGGCATGGTGCCCCTGGTCGTCAGCGAACTGGTGACCAACGCCGTCAAGTACGCGGCCGGGCCGTGCCTGTTGTCGCTGGAGGTCGGCCAGGGCGTCGTGCGGGCGACCGTGTGGGATTCCGACCCGACCCTTCCGGTGGCGCGGGCCGCCGACGCGGGCCGGGTCGGCCAGCACGGGCTGGAAATCGTCATGGCCGTGTGCGACGCCTTCGAGGTGCACCGGGAACCCGTCGGCAAACGGATCACCGCCGTGGTGACACTGGCCGACACGCCGAACAGTGATGTGAGCCACACCGCCACCTGACGCTGGCCCCGTCACCCCCGCGCCAGTGGGGGCACGCGGCAGCGCGCGAAGTCTCCTTGGCAGCCCCGCAGGAGCGCCGTGGCAGCCCCGCGACATCGCCATGGCACGCTGAAGGACGCCTGAAGAGCCGAAACGAAATCGTGTCGCGTCACAACGGCCGGGTTGCGGGACAATGGTGAGTTCGCAGAACTCCTTCGGCAGGAAAACGGGTGGTTAACACAGTGCGGCAGGCAGGTGTACTAGACGTCGGCTGTCACAGCGCGCTGCTCACCGTGGCGCGGCGACGCGCCGGGGTCGACATGGAGCCGGTGCTGTCCCGAAAGGTACGGCTCCAACTGCACGAGACGCTCGACGCGACGGGACGTATGGACAAATCAGGCGTACGCAGTGTGCAGCGGGCCGTGGCCGAAACCCTCGCCGAGGACCGGGAGTCCTTGCCGGAGGTGTACGCGTTCGCCACGTCGGTGATTCGCGACGCGCCCAATCGCGAGGAGGTCCTCGCCCAGGTGGCCCGCGCCACCGGCACCCGGCTGAGGGTGCTGTCCGGCGAGGAGGAGGCCCGTCTGGCCTATGTGGCCGCACGCCATTGGGCAGGCGCGCGGGCCGGTTCCCTGCTGGTGCTCGACATCGGCGGCGGGACCGTGGAGATCGCGTCCGGCACGTCCAGGCAGCCCCGTACGGCCCTCTCCCTGCCGCTGGGCGCCCGCACGGTCACCCGCGACTGGAAACTGGCCGAGGCCGTGTCCTCGAAGCGACGGCTCGCCGAGGTACGCGATCACCTGAGCGACCGCCTGGCCGAGGTGGCCGAGCTGCCGCGGGCCGAGCCGGACGGGCGCGTGCTGGCCTGTTCCAAGACCTTCACCCAGCTCGCCCGCTACACCACCGCCGGCCGCGGCCGCTCCCGGGTCCCGCAGCGGCTGACCCTGGACGAAGTACGGGCCGCGGTGGGCGTGCTGGCCAGGAACGGGTCCGCCGGCCGCGGCCTTCTGCCCGGCATCTCGCGTCACCGGGCCGGTCAGTCCCTGGCCGGGGCGCTGGTCGCGGAAGCCCTGATGGAGGCCTGCCGGGCCACCAGCGTGGAGATCTCCCCCTGGTCCACCCGGGAAGGTCTGCTCCTGGAGCGTCTCGGGGCCCTGCGCTCCAAGGGTTCCGCCCACCGCTGACCCGGCCGGTCACCCGGCCGCGACGCCCCCGCGGCACCGGCTCGCGACCACCGGATCCCGTCAAACGCGTGAACAGCACCGCGCGTTGGAGACGTACGGGCCCGACGGACGGCTGGGCGGGAGCGGTTGCGAGGGCGCGCGACGATCGCGGGCCGGGAACAAACCCGTACCGCTCGATGCTGTTTTGGATAGCCCGGCGGGTGCCGGGGCGCGGAGTGTCACCTGGTGCGGTGTACCCACCGGCGGCTCTGTTCGTGGAAAGGCGTGAGAGCGATGATGGCGTCCGGACAGCGGCGATCGGGGCGGGCCGGGGCGGGCGAGTCGCCCCTGGTGACTTCTTGCGGCCGCAGGATCTCCGTGAAGGAGATGCGGCTGACCACGCCGGACCGGCCGATCGGCCGCGTCACTCTGGACGTGGGTCCCGACCAGGGCGACGAGCACGGGGTATGGGCGTCCCTCACCCCCGCCGAAGCACGTGAACTGGCCCGTCGTCTCCTCGTCCACGCCGCCCTCGTGGAACCGGCGGGGCCGCCCGACCGGGAAGCGCCCCGGGCCCACGACCTGCCTCTCGACACGACGGGGGTCGGCATGAGGGCGGCGATGGACTCCCGCTCCGGACACCCCTCCGCCTGAGCGGCGGCGGCGCCGGGCAGCCGTGGCCCGGCGCGAACGACGTGCGGGTGCCGGCCTCCCCCGGAAGAGGGGGAGGCCGGCACCCGCGTACCTGTCAGTCGGCGCCGTTCAGGGTCACGGGAACTGCGTGACCTTCGACGGGACGGTGTCCGTCCCCGAGGTGGGCGCGCCGGTGTTGTTGATGACGTGGGCGTACTGGCCCTTGCCACCCAGGGAGATCACCAGGATGTCGTGCATCTTGACCCCTGTCTTCACGGGGACCTGGAAGCCGTGCGCCTGGACGATCGTCGGGTCCGTGGTGAAGTTGCAGTAGCTTCCCAGACCCCACGCCTCGTGCACGTTGACGGAGTCGGCGACCTTGTAGGCCGCGTATCCGACGATGCCGTCGTGCGTGATGGCGGCGGCGTTGGGCACGTCGTACGCCTTCTCGTTCTGGAAGAAGATCGTGCGTCCGTTCTCGCCGTTCCACAACACGTCGTACTTGTTGAAGTGTTCGACGAACAGGCCGGTCGCCAGGACGTCGTCACCGTTGACCACGAGGCCGTAGTCGGCGCGGTTGGTGTCCCAGCCGACGCCGTCGCCGTGGTCGGCTCTCCAGAGCCAGGTGTGGTCGATCACGACGTCGTCGCTGTTGACCACGACCGAGTTGGTGGCGAGGCCGGGGCCCGCGCCGCCGATGCGCACGAACACGTCCTGCATGGTGGTGGGGTTGGCGGAGTGGTCGGCCGAGGAGCCCGCCGGACCGATCTGGAGCAGGGTGTCGGAGTTGGAGCGGCCGGCGTCGATGAGGAAACCGGCGAGCCTGACTCCGTCGACGTCCGCGACGTGCATGGCGTCGATGCCGTTGTCCGGCACGATGGTCGCGAGTCCGAGACCGAGGACGACGGTGTTGGCCCGGGTCACGTTGATGGTCTGGTCGAGGTGGTAGACACCCGGGGTGAACAGCAGGTTGAGGCCCTGGGCGAGGGCCGCGTTGATGGTCGCCGCGGTCGCGCCCGGCTTGACGACGTAGAACTGGTCCAGCGGGATCGACGAACCGGCCGTGTTGGGCCACGAGACGCCGCGGGCGTTGGTCCGCTTGGAGGGCACGAACACCTTGTAGGTGCTGCCGTCCATGTAGAGGAAGGGCTTCTCGCGGGAGACCGGGGTGGTGTCCAGGGTGGTGTACGGGCCGGAGTCGAAGTTCGTCGCCGGCGCTCCCTGGACGCCCGTGAAGGTCATGTTCCAGACGCCGTTGGTCCAGCCTCCGACCGAGCTGTCACGGGTGTACCACTGCTGCTGGGAGTACGGGCCGACCGTACCGTCGATCTTGGAGTCGGCGATGTAGCCACCAGAAGCCCAACCGTAGCCCGCCGGGGCGAGGTTGAGACCGCCCTGGACGTGGATGCGGCGGAAGGGAGCGGCCTGCGCCACCGCCCAGCGGTCGGTGCCGTTGGAGGGAGTGATCGACAGGTTCTCGGCCGAACGCCAGAAGTTCTGGGTGGCGTTGCCGTTGAACCAGCCCGCGTCCACGGTGATGTCGCCGTTGATGTGGGTGTCGTCGGGGTTGAGGCCGAGGCCCGAGACCGAGGTGTAGAAGCCGAGTTGGGCGTTGATGCCGTTGTAGGTACCCGGCTTCATCAGGAACTGGTAGCGGCCGGAACCGAACTGGTTCGACTCCTGCTGGGCGAAGACCTGGTCGAACTTGGCCTGTAGATCGGGCGTCGAGGGGTCCACGACGATGACGTTGGGCCCGAGGTCGCCGCCGCCCTGTACGGGCGGGGTGCCGCTTCCCGTACCGGTGTGGACAGCTACCTCCCACAGGGAGTACCCGTACGCGGTGCCGCGGGTCGTCCCGTAGATCCGTACGTAGCGGCCCTGGCCCGAGACGTCGTAGGACGCCGTGCCCCCGGTGCCGTCGGTGACGGTCTTGAGGGTGGTCCAGTTCTGGCCGTCCGTGGAGGCCTGGATCTGGAAGGCCTTGCCGTACGCCGCCTCCCAGTTGAGGTCGATCCGGCACAGGTCGCTGGTGGCTCCCAGGTCGACCTGGACCCACTGCGGGTCGGAGAAGGCGCTGGACCAGCGCGTTCCGGTGTTGCCGTCGAAGGCTGCCGAGGCCGGGCTCGCCGCGTTCTCGGTGGAGGAGGCGGTGGCCGTCTTGCCCTGCGCCGCGTTGGCCGTGTCGCAGGTCGCGGGCGTGGTGGTGCCGCTGGTGCCGAACACCTGGAACTCCCAGAGGGAGTAGCCGTATTGGGTGGCGCGGTGGACGCCGTACATCCGTACGTAGCGGCCCTGGCCCGAGACGTCGAGGCTGTCGGTGCCCCCGTCGCCGCCGGTCACCGTCTTGACGTCGGTCCAGGTACTGCCGTCCGGGGACGTCTGGATGCGGTAGTCACTGCCGTACGCGGTCTCCCAGTTGAGGACGACCTTGGTGATCGTGGCCGAGGCACCGAGGTCGACCTGGAGCCACTGGGTGTCCGTGGCGGCCGAGGACCACCGGGTGGCGGTGTCGCCGTCGACGGCGTAGGCGGCGGGAGTGCCGCCGTTCTCGTCCGAGGAGGACGTGGCCGTCTTGCCCTGGGACAGCGGGAGATCGGCCGCGGCGGCCGGTCTCTGCAAGGGCAGGGTGATGAGCGCGGCCATTGCGGCCAGCGCGACACCCAGGGTTCTGAGTTTCATGCCGTGACTCCATGCGGGTGGGGTGACGAGCGGAGCGGACACACTGAATCGGGAGCTGAGGACACAGCTCTGCCATGTGAGAAGGAGGGGTATGAACTGGCCTTCCAGCGCTCTTAGTTCACGGTTTGATTTAAGTAATGAACCATCAAGGTGGCAAGTCCCGCGACACGAGTTTCTTCAACTCGTGCTCGCGGAGGCCCCGTTGATGGGCCACTTCATGGGGTTTGACCTGGACGGGGGGCGTCACGGACGGACCGGAGGCCGCTCGGATCCGTCAAGGCTTGAAGGCGCGGGAGGGCGTGGAGGGGCGCGGGACACCCGGGCGGCCCGTCGCGGAACCCGCGTTCGAGAAGACTGCGAAACTCACGATCGAGGACAAACAGCCGAGGACGCACAGAAGCCGAGCGCCCGGGGGCATCCTGCCGTCGGAACGGCGGGACGCCCGCGGACACTCGGCGCGGACAGCGAGCCCGTCCGGTCCGCGGCGGCGGTCCGGACGGGCAGGGGTCATCGACGGATCAGGGCGTGATCCGCCACTGCTGGATGTAGCCCACGTCGATCGACGCGAGGTCCTGGACGCGCAGCTTCCAGGTGCCGTCGACCGGCTGTGCCGAGGCGTCCACCGTGAACGTCTGGTCCACGTTGTCGGCCGAACCCCCGCTGCGGTTCAGCAGCGAGTACACGGTGCCGTCGGGGCCGACCAGATCGACCTTCAGATCACCGCGGTAGGTGTGGATGATGTCGACGTAGACCTCGGTGCCGGCCGAGGCGTTGCCGGGCCGGCCCGTGATCGTGATCGGCGACTCGACCGCCGCGCCCAGGTCGGGAATGTCCACGCGGGTGCTGTTGGCGTAGATGTACGCGATCCGCCACTGGAAGGCCACGGACACGGTCGCGCCCGTGCTGTCGGTCACCGTGACCGTCGTGTCGCTGGTCCCGGTGGTGGTCGGGACCCCGGAGACCAGGCCGGTGTCACTGATGGCCAGGCCGTCAGGCAGTCCGGTGGCCGCGTAGGTCAGGCTCGCGTCGGTGTTGGTGGTGTACGCGTTCACCTGGAGGGACACTTCCTGGCCGACCCCGGAGGTCTGGTCGGCGACCGGGGCGACGTTGACACCCAGGGCGATACGGTCGCCGACGTTGATGCCCGCCCAGGCGTCCGCCACGGCGAGGTAGGTGTCGCTGTAGGCCCCGAAGAGATCGGCGGCGGCCTGGAGGGTGGCGACCCGCGCACCGGCGTAGTCGGTCGTCGACGTCATGTACGTCGTCAGCGCGCGGTACCAGATTCGGGCGGCGTTCTCGATGCCGATACCGGTCACGGGGAGGCCGTCATGGGTCGGACTGTCGTACGACACGCCGTTGACGGTCTTCGCGCCGCTCCCCTCGGAGAGCAGGTAGAAGAAGTGGTTCGCCGGCCCCGAGGAGTAGTGGACGTCGATGCCGCCCAGCGAGGAGTCCCAGTAGTCGCGGGAGGAACCGTCCCTGGAGGGCTTGTCCATGTAGCGCAGCGGTGTGCCGTCGCCGCGGATGTCGATCTTCTCGCCGACCAGGTAGTCGGGGACGTCGGCCGCCAGGTTCGCGTGGAACTCCACCGCCGCGGCGAAGATGTCCGACGTCGCCTCGTTGAGGCCGCCGGACTCTCCCGAGTACGTCAGGTTCGCGGTGGCGCTGGTGACGCCGTGGCTCATCTCGTGGGCCGCCACGTCCAGCGCCGTCAGCGGCTTGGCGTTGCCGGAGCCGTCGCCGTAGGTCATGCAGAAGCAGCTGTCGGACCAGAAGGCGTTGACGTAGTTGTTCCCGTAGTGGGCCCTGCTGTAGGCGGCCACACCGTCGTTGCGGATGCCGTTGCGGCCGAAGACGTCCTTGTAGTAGTCCCAGGTCGCCGCCGCTCCGTAGGCGACGTCGACACCGGCGGTCTGCCGGTCGGCCTGGGTGCCGTCGCCCCAGACATCGTTGTCATCCGTGTAGAGGGTTCCGGTGCCGGAGGTTCCCTGGTTGAGGTCGTAGGTGCGGTGGCCCGCTCGGTCCGCGTCGACCAGTTGGTACGCCGATCCGGACGGCGTGGTGGAGAGCGGCACGGCGCCGACGTACTGGCCCGTGCCCGTGCCGGTGTCCACGCCCTCGTACCGGGAGGCGACCTTGCCGTTGGCCGCGTCGGTGATGACGTGCAGCTCGCTCGGTGTGCCGTCGGGCTGGACGCCCTCGATCACCGACTCCCAGGCCAGGACCGGGCGGGCGCCCGCGGCCCAGACGACGAGCCGGGGTGCCCCGTCGACCCGGGATCGCGCGACGGCCGCCTTCCTGCCCACCGTGAGGGCCTTCGCCGCGGCGTCGGCGGCGGTGGTCCTCGGCTCGACGCTCGGCACGGTGATGGTGGACCGACTGGCCTCGGACACGGTGCTGCGGCCGTTCTTCAGATGCTCGACCAGGTCGCCGCCGACCACCGGAAGGCCCGCGAAGGTGCGCTCGTACCGCGTGTGGGTCGTACCGTCCGCGTCCTGGATGACGTCCTTGACGACGAGTTTCTCCCGCGCGCCGAGGCCGAGCCGCTTCGCGGTGGCACCCGCCGCCGCTCCCGCGCTCCGGACGAGGGCGGTGCGCCTGGCGGGCGACAGCGGGACCTGGGCGGCACCTGCCCGGGGCTGGGCGACGATCTTCGCAACGCTCCTGGCGGGAACGGGGTCCGCGGCGGCGGACGCGGAGCCCGGCTGGACGGCGAGGGCCAGTAACGAGCTCGCGGTGGTGAGGGCGAGGGCAGCGGCACGTCCGCGCCGGCGGGCGGAGAGGTGTTGCCGGTTCAAGTCGTCTCCTTCTGCGGGGGTTGACCCGGATGGAACCCTGGGCGACCGGACCGAAGGGGTCGGCCGGTCCACGGAGGGCCGGGCGGGAAGGAGCGCCGCAGGAAGTACCGCACGAAGGCGCTCGCGGACTCGGCGGCGCGTGGATCGCGAGGGGGCGGATCGTGACCGTGCGAATCGTGAGGGTGCGGACCGTGGGAGTGAGGGTGAGGGTGCGCCAGTGGGTGAGGAGGGGTGCGGGGCGCGAGGGGGTTGTGAACGAAGCGTGAACGTTCGACAGCAGAGTGACATCCCACCGATGGTCTTGTCATGGAGGCGACAAAAGATCGGCTTGAACTGACCATTGCCTAGCGCGAGTTCATCACCTCGGCCGCACCCCGGTCGGACCTGTTCGTTCGCTGTGAGATGGCTGTGAACACGACCGCCGCCGCGGACTCGTGCGGTCCGGGGCCCGGACGCCTCCTGGCGGAGAAGGGCGGGCTCCGCGGGCGGGGCGTAGCGGTCGGGACGGAGCGCGGGACCCGCGCTCGGAGGATCGGCCCTCAGAGCCGATCGGCGTGGGCGTGACTGTGGGGCAGTTCGGGTGGGCCGGGCGGACGCCGGGGCTTGCGGTCGCGCAACCAGTCGTGAACGGCGAGGCCGAGGGCGCCGAGAATGAACACGATCCCGGAACCGATGGAGATCACCACGGCGGAGCGGTAGTCGTGACGGCTCGTGCCGAGCACCACGTAGAACAGCCCCGGCAGCGCGGCCGTACCGACGGCGCCACCCAGCCGCTGGGCCGTCTGCAAGGCGCCGCCGGCCGCTCCCGCCATCCGTACGGGCACGTCCCGCAGCGTCATCGTGACGTTGGGCGAGATGACGCAGCCACTGCCCAGACCGCCGATGAACAGCACGGGAGCCGCGAACCACAGTGCGGTCCCGCCGGGAGCGAGACGCAGCACCAGCACCGCTCCGCCCAGTCCGAGAGCGACGGCGGCGAGACCGCAGACGGTCAGCAGCCGGCCCAGCCGCTCCACCAGCCGCCCGGCCACCACGGCCGCCGCGGCCGAACCGATGGCGAAGGGGGTCACCGCGAGTCCCGAGCGCAGCGGGGTGTAGCCCTGGCCGTTCTGGAAGTAGAGGGCGAACACCAGCCACACCCCGCTGAACCCCACGAAGTACAGGGCCGCGATGGCCGCTCCGGCGGCGTACCCCCGCGTGCTCGTCACCAGGCGAGGATGCAGGAGCGGCTGACCGCCGCCGGCCGCCAGGCGCCGCTCCCACCGGGCGAACGCCACGAGGAGGCCCAGCCCGACCGGGAAGAGCCACCACAGCCTTCTCATGCCGCCGGACTCGGCGAGGACCAGCGGAAGCATCATCGCGAGGACGCCGCAGCCGAGCAGCAGGACACCCCGCAGGTCCAGTCGCTCACGGCGCCCCGGAGCGACCTTGGGCAGCAGGCGCACGCCCAGCAGGAAGGCGACGGCTCCGACCGGTACGTTCACGTAGAAGATCCAGCGCCAGCCCTGGGGTCCGCCGGCGAGCATCAGGACCAGTCCGCCGATGACGGGGCCCACCGCGCTGGAGATGCCGACCGTGGCGCCGAAGAGCCCGAAGGCCCGGCCGCGCTCGGCTCCCCGGAACATCTGCTGGATGAGGGCGGAGTTCTGCGGTGCGAGGCAGCCGGCGGCCACGCCCTGCGCGAGCCGGGCCACGATCAGGAGCGTGATGGTCGGGGCGGCTCCCGCCGCGGCGCTGCACAGGACGAAGGCGGCGAGCGCGATCAGGAAGATCCGCCGCCGGCCCATCGCGTCGCCCAGCCGCCCTGCCGTCACGAGAACCAGCGCGAAGGTCAGGGCGTAGCCGGAGACGACCCACTGGATGGAGGGAGGGGTGGCGTGCAGGTCGCGCTGCATCGAGGGCAGGGCCACCGCCACGATGGTGACGTCGAGCAGACTCATGAACCCGGCGACGAGAGTGACCCACAGGGCGCGCCACCGCCGCGGATCGGCGCCTTCGGCCGCCCCCCGCGTCCCGTCCCCGCGTCCGTCTGCCTGCGTGTCCGGTCCCACGCCGGGGGCTCCTCTCCGCCGCTCCCCCACCATCTTGGGCCCGTGCGGGCATCCGGCAACACGAGATCCTGGGCGGCTCGCCCCCGTGAGCAGCGCCTCGATGACGCGGCTCGGCCAGAGCGGAGGGCGGCGGGCAGGTGTCACGGTGGGCGCCGGTGACCAGTAACCGGTCAGCGGTCAGCGGTCAGCGGTCAGCGGTCAGCGGTCAGCGGTCAGCGGTCAGCGGTCCGACGCATGGCCGTGGGGCCCGTTCCGTGGAACGGGCCCCACGTGGTTCGGTCGAGAACGACCGTGCAGACTCCCTCTACGGAGCTGTCAGCCCTTGAAGACGTCCTTCGTCTTCTCCTTGGCCTGCCGTGCGTCGCCCTTCGCCTTCTCGGCGCGGCCCTCGGCGGTCATCCGCTCGTTGCCCACGGCACGCCCGGCAGCTTCCTTCGTCTTGCCCTTGGCCTGTTCCATCTTGGCCTTGGCCTTCTCCTCGCCACCCACGATGTCTCACTTCCCCATCACGATCGACTTCGGGTGTCGAGGCATCGAGTGACCCGCGCGGCCCGCGTCAAACGTGTGGATCGAGGATCAGTACCCGGCCGCCCGGTGACCCTCCGTGGTCGCGTGCGGCTCCGGCGTGCCGGAATGGGTGGGCTGGGCCAGCCTGGATACATGGGCCGATGACGCTTCGATCCGTCCGGAGAGTCACGCCCGTCCAGGGCAGCCAGAGCGAGGACGACGTCATGGGTGATGAGGTCTACCAGCCGGGAGGCCCCGATGTCCGCGAGGACGAAGGCATCCTCGACCCTGAGGACACCCTTGAGGACCGGGGCTCGGATCCCTTCGACGAAGGGTGGTCGCCGCCCGAGCGCCCGCTCGCCGTGGAGCATCGGGGCACCACCGCGCGTGAGCAGCGTGAGGGGGAGAGCCTGGACGAGAAGCTGGCCGAGGAACGGACGGATCCGGCGCTGGAGGAGCCCGACGAGGACGACGACGCGCGCGACCTGGCGGACGATGAGGACGGGCTCCCGGACGACGAGGTGGGCGCGGACCGCGCGGAACGGATCCTGGCCCTCGACGAGGGCGCCCACGAGGACGCGGAGCACGACATGATCGCCGAGGACGCCGGCAGCGACGACGACACGGCCTCCGCGGAGGAGGCGGTCGCCCACCTGATTCCCGACGACGACATGCCGGAGCGGCTGCCGGACGAGGACGGGCGCCGCGCCCCGGAGGACGAGGTCCGCCGACTGCGTTCCGAGACGGACGTCGTTCCCTAGCGGGGTGCCGGTGCGCGGAGATCCGGAACGCGCGGACCTGAGTTCGTTACGGCACCGAAGTGGTCGTACGGCACCGAGGCGGTCGTACGGTGCCGAGGCGGTCGTACGGATACGAGATGACGGTCGGTCAGTCCTCGCCCCTGACGATGTTCCACTCGGGGGCGGACCGGTCCGTGCGGGCCGTTCGGTCGGCCGTCGCCGGAACACAGGTGCGCGGACCGCTCCGGCGCCGACGGCGCGCCATGGCCCATCCCGTTTCGGGTCGTGCGGTGGTCCTGGTGATGATGTCCGCGGTCACGGCTCTTCTTCTTCCTTCTCTGCTCGGCCCCGGTTCCTTCTCCGTTCGGGCCTCGTCGGGTCCGGCCGCTCCTGCGGCTCCGGGCTGTCAGTATCGGGTCCCCCTCCGTCACGCGGGGAAACCCGTGGCAGCCACGGGCGTCGTACGCGGCCGGGTACGCCGGTTTGCGATGCCGTCCGCCAGGCCACACGGTGAGGAACGGAGGCGCGGCCCGCCGCGCCGCGGCACGGAGCGCCCCGAGAGGACGGCGACGATGATGTTCAAGGGCAACGCGAAGGCGAAGCAGATCAAGGGCAAGGTGAAGGAGTCCGTCGGAAAGGTGTTGGGCGACACCTCGGTGCAAAGGGCGGGGCGCCGTGATCAACTGCGCGGCAAGGCCCAGGAGATGACGGAGAAGACCACGGCACGCGTGCGCGGGTGGACGAAGCACTGACCATGACGCTTCAGCGTCCCGCCGCTCCTGCTTCGGATCGCGCGGCCCGCGACTCCCGCGGGCCGCGCGATCCGAAGGGACCGCCCCATGAGGTGCGCCTTATCTGGTACTACAAATAGCGCCTATATGATGGTATTGGGATTTTCCGCCCGATGTGCGGCGTCCGCCGCCACGACCGGAGACACCTTGCCGCGGCAGAACCCGCCGGACGGCCGCCGGACCGGCGACAAGGCGCACCGCGCCGCACACGGGCAGATCGACCGGCGCTGAGACATCACAGCCGGTGAAGGGAGGCACCGTGACTGTGGTGCCGCGGACTCGAGGCGGCCTCACCGGCGGGAGCCAGGAGGAGAGGGTCGCGCAAGGGTGGCGACCGGCCCGGCGCTCCTCCCAGTGGGAGAGAAGCGCGTCTCACGCGGAGGAGTGAGCCATGGCCGTCCACGTCTACTCGATCACCTTCAAGGACCGTCCGCTCCGCCTCGACGACCTTGAAGGCGTCGGACCGTCGCCCGCCCGGCTGCGTACAGTGACCGCGGGTCCGCTCTGCGCTGTGGTGAGTGACGCGCCGGAGCAACCGCCCGTCGGACAGCAGGACATCGGGACGGACCGCGACATCGAGACGCACCAAGCGGTCCAGAAGCGTCTGATGGCGGACGGCACCGTCCTTCCCCTGAGGTTCGGCTGCACCGCTCCGGACGACGAAGCGGTCCGGCTCGCGCTGGAGGAACGTGCGGACGACTACGCCGACCGGCTCGGCCAGTTGGAGGGCTGCGTCGAGTACCACCTCAAGGCGTCGCAGGACGAGGAGATGCTGCTGCGGGAGATCCTCTCGGAGTCCGAGACGGCCCGGCGGCTCAACGACCGGATCAACGCCGGCACGGCCGACCCCGACACGGCTCCGCGTCTCGGCGAGCTGGTCGCCGCGGAAACGCGGGCCCGGCAGGAGGCCTTGGCGTCGGGCGTGGTCGAGGCGCTCCGCCCGTTCGCCCGGAAGATCGACTCCACCCGGGCGGACGGAGGAGACTTCCTGAGCGTCTCCTTCCTGGTGAACGAGGAACAGGACGAACTGTTCCTGGCAACGGAGTTGAGCCTCGCCCACCAGATGGGCGAGGGCTTCGACTTCCAGCTCGACGGTCCGCTTCCTCCGTACAGCTTCAGCTGACGGAGACGTCTCAGCATCGGGCACAGCACCCCGGACCCTCCGAGCGGGCCCGTCACCCGGCGTGAGCCGGACACGGCTCCACTTCGCCGCTTCGGGGCCTGGGCGCGAAAGATCCGGACCGCCGGAGCCGACGAACCCGAAGTGGGCCGTCCGGCCAGTGACTTCATCCTCCGGTCCGGCTCCAACGACGACATCCTCACGTAGCCGCCCGCCCCCTGCGCACGCAGCGCCGGTGCCGTGGCGGGACCCGTCAAGCTCCGCCTCCGCCCCCCGTATCCCGTGTTCATCCCATCAGTGATCCGTCCCCGCAGGTCACAGGCGCGTGACTGTCCCGGCGTCCCAACCCGGGCCGGAGGATCCGGCCTTCGGGAGAGCCGCTGCCAGCATGGCCCCTGCCGGGGACTCCCGGCGACTCACACGAGGGGGAACACCAGATGGGACAAAGGACGCTTCTGCGGGGTCTGACCCTCGCCGTAGCAGCGGTCCTGCCCCTGTACGGGCCGACGGCGGTGCAGGCGGCGGAGTCCGCAGCCGCCGCGGTCGCGGTCTGCGGGCACACGAGCGCACAGCCCACGCTACAGCGGGGATCGACGGGGGACTCGGCGGTCGAGGCGCAGTGCGAACTCGATCTGGCGACGAAGCCGAGCCGGTACACGCCGATCGCGGCGGACGGCTCGTTCGGGGCAGGGACCGAGACGCGCGTCAAGGAGTTCCAGCGGTGTGCCGGGCTGGGCGTGGACGGTGTGCTCGGCCCGCAGACCTGGGCGGCGCTGAACACCTGGGCCGCCCAGCCGCACACCTGCGCGACCCAGGGCACGTCGAGCACGGCGCAGACGACCGTGTGCGGCCATACCGACGCGCGCCCGACACTGCAACAGGGCGCGAAGGGCGTCGAAGTCAAGGAGTTGCAGTGCCGTCTGAACCTGGCCATGGATCCGTTCCACTATGCGCCGCTGACGATCGACGGCGACTTCGGGGGCGGGACCGCGTCCCGGGTCATCGAGCTCCAGCACTGCGCCAACCTCGGTGCCGACGGCGTCGCGGGCCCGAACACCTGGGCGAAGTTGGTGGACTGGTCCAGTCGTAACACGTACTGCACGCCGCCGCGCCCCGCCGGCTACCCGATCGACGGCCTGGACACAGCCAAGTACCAGCACCCGGGCGGCGCGCCGATCGACTGGAAGGCCGTACGGGCCTCGGGTGTCGAGTTCGCGACGGTCAAGGCCACCCGGGGTCTGAACGTCACCGACGAATACCTCGCCACCGACCTTCAGGGGGCCTGGGCCGCGGGACTGGCAGTCGCGCCCTACCACTTCTACACGGGCACAGCGCAGGACACGGGTGCCGCGCAGGCCGACCGGTTCATCGCCGCGGTGCGGGCGACCGGTTACACCGGGCAGCGTGCGGGCGACCTGCCGCCGGTATTCGACCTGGAGCGCATGGACGACGGCAGTGGGCGCTGCCCCACCTACGGCACGGTGGACGACGCCAAGGCCTGGCTCGACCGGGTGGAGGCGGCCTTCGGCCGCACTCCGATCATCTACACCCAGAAGTCCTTCCTGGACGACTGCCTGGGTTCGACCACCGCCTTCGCCCGGTATCCGCTGCAACTCGCGGACTACCGCCAGTCGATCACCCAGCCGCCAGTGCCGAACGGCTCGACGACCTGGGCGATGTGGCAGTACACCGACGCCGCGCTGTTCCCGGGCCTCCGGGCACCGGCGACCGGGGACGTGTTCAACGGCACCCAGGCCGATCTGGACCGGCTGGCCAACCGGTGACCCCGGCCGTACCGGGGAACGTCCCCATGACCGGCGGGTTCGCACGCGCGTCCTTCGTCGCCCCGCTCCTCACCCCGGGCGCCACCCCGCACATCGCCTTCTGACCCCCCTCACCCGAACGGAGACCATCATGATCAAAAGCAGGGCGTTCGCCTCGGTTCTGTTCACCGCGGCCGCGCTGCTGGGAGTGGGCGTCGCGCCCGCCTCCGCGCAGCCCTCGACCGCCGCGGTCAGCTGCTACGGCGGCGCCAGGACGCTGACGTACCACTACCAGTCAGCCGCCAAGGAGTACGGCACCTACACCACGTCCTCGCGGTGCGGTGACATCAACGTGCGACTCAGCGCGAGCACGCCGGACGGGGCGTACCTGGACGCCTGTGTGGTGTTCGTCGACCACACCACCAAGTGCAACAACGACGACGCCTACACCACGCACGGCACCGAGTGGGGAACTGTCGCCACCGACGTCAAGGACGGCACTCACTTCGTGCTGCGCGTGCACGCCTATGACATCGACGCGCAGAACGTCACCTTCCAGCTCGCCTACTGACCTCTTTCCGCACCACCGTTCCCCGAAAGGGCGATTGATGACTTCCTCCTTCCGTCCCATGGACCGCCGGGCCATGCTGCGTGGCACGCTGGCCGCCGGCGCCGGCATCGCGTTCGGCCAGCTGCTGTTCTCGGGTGTCGCACAGGCCTATTCGTGGTCGCGCACCCTGGGACAGGGCGACACCGGGGCCGACGTGACCGAGCTGCAGATCAGGATCGCGGGCTGGGCGGCGGACAGCGCCGGCCACAGCCGGGTCGGCGTCGACGGGGACTTCGGCGCCGGCACGGCCGCGGCGGTGAAGCGGTTCCAGGCGGCCTACGGTCTCACCGCCGACGCCAGCGTCGGGCCCAACACCCAGGCGAAGCTCAACGCGCTGGAGCAGTCGGACGGCTCCACGCTCCACTTCAACTGGAGCGAGTTCGTCGACCAGTCGACCGGCAACTTCAACGGCGGCAAGCTGACCGCGGCGCAGGTGAAGGAGAACGCCCGCCGCTGCATGTACAAGCTGGAGGCGCTGCGCAAGAAGCTGGGCGACAAGCCGATCACCGTCAACTCCGGCTTCCGCAGCATCGCGCACAACGCCGACATCGGCGGGGCCAGCGACAGCATGCACCTGTACGGCACCGCGGCCGACCTCGACGTGCCCGGCGTGGCCACGAAGACCGTCTACCAGAAGGCGGAGACCTGCGGGTTCTCCGGGCTGGAGACGTACACCGTCGACCACCAGCACGTCGACAGCAGGGCCGACCTCGGCCGCGACTGGTGGTGGGAGGACGGCACGGTCTGAGGCCGCCGCGGGGGATCCTGAACCGGAGCCCCGGGTACCGCCGCGGCGGTACCCGGGGCTCCGGGCTTCAGCCCTTCGGTTCGTCCTTCAACGCCGCCTCGCAGGAGGGCCAGTCGTGGAAGTCGTGCCGGACGCTCCACAGACGGTGGGCCGCCTTGATGTTCCACTCCGGATCGAACGCCCGCAGCGGCGTGCCGTCGAGTTCCCGCAGGCGGGCGTCGGAGATCTGGAACACGCCCCAGTTGCGGCTGCCGTTGGTGTTGGGCAGTACCCACAGCGGGTCGAGGAACGACGCGCAGCGGGCGATGGCCACGGCCTCGTCGGGATCCTCGACGAACACCGCACGGATCCGCTCGGCCACCCTGGCAGGCGACCAGGTCGACATGTCCACCTTCTGCGCGTAGAGCGCGTTCTTGGTGTCCTCGTCGACCACGCTGCTGGCCGGCACACCCGCCAGCACCTGGAACGCGGTCAGTCTGCGGAGCGTCTCCGGGCCGAAGTCCCCGTCGACGGCGAGCCTGCCTTTCGCCCGCACCAACAGGGTCTGGACCTCGCGCACGCACTCGTCGTGCTGCCCCATGCTCACCGACTTGCACGCGGAGGAGCGCAGCAGCCGGTCACCCGCGGCCGACGCGCCGCCGGTGCTGCTGTCGGGCATCCACACGAAGCCAGCCACCAGCACCACCGCGACCAGGGCGGCCAGTATCGCGAGACGGGAGGACCATTTCTCGGGCACCCGGTACCGTCGCGGCGTCCCGGTCTCGTCGAGGGTGATCTCCGGTGGGGTGACGTCGTCCGGTCCGGGGCCCGCCTGAGCGGGCAGGACAGGTTCGCCCGGCTCCGGTTCCGGCTCCGGCTCCGGCTCCGAGTTGTCCTTGGCCGTCACGGCCAGCGTGTCCCTGTCGGTGTCCGCCAGCGCCCACAGCCGGTGGAGTTCGCGGAGTTCCTCCGCGCTGGCACCGCACACCTTGGCGAAGGCGTGCACCACCCGGTAGTCCGCGGGAACGCTGAGACCGGAGCAGTACCGGTGCAGACTGGAACCGCTGACACCCGCCTCCTTGCCGAGGCGGTCGTAGCCCCGGCCGCTGCGGTCCTTCAGCATCCGAAGACAGGCTGCGAACTTTTCGGGATGCGGAGAGGCAACCACACGACCACCCTTGCTCAAACCTCTACTGACGGGTAGAAGCTACACCGCGCGAAAGGAGTGCGTCCGCCCTTTCACAGCCGCAACACGATCACCAATGGTCCGTCCGCTGACGGCATTTGACCAATAATCACCGACGTAGGTCCGTCTCCGTGTGTCTCTCCCCCACTCCGGTCACCGCCGCCCTCGGTACCCTCACCACCGCGATCTCGCCGGGATCGAGCCGCACCGACCCCGACAGCGGCTTGCCCGTCAGGAGTTCGGTGGCGCCGGGCGGGACGGGGATCTCCGCTCCCTTGCCCGCGTGGTCGATGTAGAAGACGTAGTCGGCGTCCCGGCCGCGCCGGCGGACGGTTTCCACGCCTGGGGGCACCTCTCCGGCGTCGGTGACTCCGGCGTCGGCGCGGATGCGGGCCAGCAGGGCCGTGAGGGTGTCCTGGTCGGGGAGTGTCGCCAAGTACCAGGCGGTGCCCGGTCCGTGGGTGTTCCTCGTCACCGCCGGGACACCGGCCAGGGGTCCCTCCGTGTACGTGGCCACCGGTTCCGCGCCGTTCAGCCGCACCCGTTCCGACCACAGGGTGGACGTGGCGCCCGGGGGCACCTGGCCGGTCAGCCCGGCCGACTCGCCGGGGAGGAGCGGGAAGAGCTCGTCGCTGCGGACGCCGAGGATCTCCCGGAAGGCTCCCGGGTAACCGCCCAGCCTGATGTGGCAGTTCTCGTCGACGGCGCCGCTGTGGAAGCCGACCGCGAGGGTGCCGCCGCGCTCGACGTGGCCGGTCAGGTTCGCCGCGCCCGCCTCGTCGACGAGGTACAGACTCGGGGCGAGGACCAGGCGGTAGGCGGAGAGGTCCGCGTCCGGGCGTACGAAGTCGACGGCCACGCCGGACCGCCACAGTGGCTCGTACCAGGCACGGACCAGATCCTGGTAGCGGAGTTCACCGCTCGGCTGGGAGGGCAGTTCCAGTGCCCAACGGGCGTTCCAGTCCCACACGATGGCGACCTCGGCCGTACCGGTGCTGCCGCGCACCTCGGCCAGGGCTCTCAGGTCGGCGCCGAGGCGGACCACGTCCTGCCAGATGCGGCTGTCCGTGCCCGCGTGCGGGAGCATCGCCGAGTGCCATTGTTCGGCGCCCGCCTTCGCGGCCCGCCACTGGAAGTAGGCGATGCCGTCTGCGCCGTGCGCCACGTGGGACAGGGCGTTGCGGCGCATTTCCCCGGGACTCTTGGCGCGGTTGACGGGCTGCCAGTTCACGGCGCCGGTGGAGTGTTCCATGAGCAGCCAGGGTCCGCCCGCCAGCGACCGTGTCAGGTCGCCGCACAGGGCCACGTCGATCTCCGAGGCCGGGTCGGCGGACATCAGGTAGTGGTCGTTGGAGACGACGTCCAGCTCCGGTGCCCACCGCCAGTAGTCCAGCGCGTCGAAGGTGTCCATCACCATGAAGTTGGTGGTGGCCGGTGTCGACGGGGCTGCCGTGCGCAGCACGTCCCGCTCCGCCGTGTACAGCGACAGGAGCTCGTCGGAGCAGAAGCGGCGCCAGTCCAGCTGGTGGGTGGGGTTGGGGACGGCTCCGGTGGCGCGGGGCGGCAGGATCTCGTCCCAGTCGTAGTACCACTGGCTCCAGAAGGTGGTGCCCCAGGCGTGGTTGAGGGCCGCCAGGTCCTCGTAGCGCTCGCGCAGCCAGCGCCGGAAGGACCGGGCGCTGGTGTCGCAGTAGCAGGCCGCGTTGTGGCAGCCGTACTCGTTGTGGATGTGCCACATCACCACGGCCGGGTGACCGGCGTACCGCTCGGCGAGCGCGCCCGCGACGCGCAGGGCGGCCTCGCGGTAGGCGGGGCTGCTCGGGCAGAACGTCTGCCGGCTGCCGTACGAGAGCCGGCGGCCGTCGCGGTCCACCGGGAGCGCCTCGGGGTGCGCCCGGAAGAACCACGCGGGTGGCGCGGCGGTCGGGGTGGCCAGGTCGGCGGCGATGCCGTTCTCGTGGAGGAGGTCCAGGAGTCGGTCCATGCGGGTGAAGTCGTACGTCCCCTCGGAGGGCTCCAGGAGCGCCCAGGAGAAGATGCCGACGCTGACCATGGTGACGCCGGCCTCGCGCATGAGGCACATGTCCTCGGCCCAGATCTCCTCGGGCCACTGCTCGGGGTTGTAGTCGCCGCCGTAGACGATGCCGGGGACGGAGAGGGTGCGTTCGGTGGTCATGCGGCCCCTCCCGAGGACAGCAGGCGACGGGTGGTGGCCACGCCCCACTCGTCGAGGGACAGCAGGCGGTCGCTGGAGGCCATCAGGCCGCCGGTGGCCTCGACATGGGCGGCCCAGCGTTCCCGGGTCTCCACTGCGGGGCGGGCCATCAGGCAGTCGGGGTCGTTGACCCACAGGCGGCGGTGCTGCCATTGGCGGCCGGTGCCGGTGAACTCGGCTGCGTCCTGGCCTGGTTGGCTGTAGTCGTCGGCCTCGGGGCGCCGGTGCGGTGCCGTGTCGGGGCTGACCCGCATCGCGTCGAACAGGCCGGTGGACGGGAGGACCGGCGCGCCGCAGCCGAGCAGGTAGGCGTCGGCGCCGATGGCTTCGCGGATCAGGGCGATACCGGCGCGGTAGGCGGTCAGCGCGTCGGCTCCCGAGTGCCGTACTCCGTCCAGGGCGCCCGCGTAGAGGAAGTCGGTCTTGAAGTAGTCGTATCCCTCGGCGCGCAGGGTGGCGAAGACGTCGGTCAGGTAGGCCCCGGCGTCGGGGTGTGTGGTGTCGAGGGTGTAGAGGTCGTGGTCCCAGTTGTGGCCCGCGTGCACGGGCGCGCCCTCGGCGTCGCGGACCAGCCAGTCGGGGTGCCGGACGGCGAGTTCGCTGTGCGGGGCCACCAGGAACGGCGCCGTCCAGATTCCCGCCCGCCGGCCGCGCGCGCGGATGGCGTCGGCGAGGGCGGAGCGGGAGCGGAAGCGGCCCGAGAGGGTCAGCCAGTCGCCGAGTGCGCTCTGGTAGCCGTCGTCGATCTGGACGACGTCGACGGGCAGGTCGAGGGTGTCCATCGCGCGGAGGTTCTCGTGGATGTCGTCCTCGGTGACGGCGGTGAAGTACTCGTACCAGGAGCACCACACGGTCGGCGCGGGCCGCGGGGCGGGCAGTGCGAGCCCGTCGGCCCAGGCGGCGAGCGCGCCCTGGATTCCGTCCGGTCCGGGGTGGGCCGACTCCGTGACGGGGCCGTCGGCGCTGATCTCCGCGCGGCCGTCCCGGACGGTCAGCCGGATCGACGGGACCGAGGTGGCCGGGTCCGTGGCCGCCCACAGCCGGACCGGGGCACCATCACCCGGATCGAGCGCGAGCAGTCCCTCGCCCTGGAAGACGGCGGGCGGCACGGTGCGGCCGGGCCGGTAACAGACCGTCGCCCAGTTGGCGTCGGCCGGGCGGTGCGGGGTGTCGTCGAGAGCGTAGGAGCCGCTGGGGCTCCAGGACTGCCAGCCCTCCTCGTGGACCCGTGCGGTGCGCGGGTCCACGGGCACGGAGGCTGCCGGGGTGAAGGATTGAGGCACGTCGTTCTCTTTCACGTGAAGCCGCCTGAGTCTCTCAAGTGAAGCCGTCTCAGCCCTTGTTGGCGCCGAGGGTCAGACCGCTGACGAACTGGCGCTGGAGCGCGAAGTACACGACGAGCGTGGGGATCGCGGTGAGCAGGGCGCCGGACGCGACGAGGTTGGGGTCGGTGAAGTACTGGCCGGAGAGGTTGTTCAGCGCCGAGGTGATCGGCATGTTCTCGCCGGTCGAGATCAGGACGAGCGCCCAGAAGAAGTCGTTGTAGATCCAGATCGACAGCAGGGTCGCCAGGGCCGCCATCGCGGGCTTGCACAGCGGCAGGGTGATCTGCCAGTACAGCCGCCAGACCGAGGCTCCGTCCACGAGCGCGGCCTCGGTCAGCTCGTGCGGCAGCGAGCGCATGTAGTTGCTGAGGACGAACGCGCAGAACCCGGACTGGAACGCCACGTGGATCAGCACGAGGCCGAGCGCGGAGTCGTACAGCTTGCCGCTCGCCGTGATGCCCGGCAGGTCGGTGAGCAGGTACATCCGGTACAGCGGGGTGATGATGACCTGCTGCGGGAGCAGGTTGCCCGCCGTGAAGACCAGCAGCAGCGCGAGATTGACGCGGAAGTCGAAGCGGCTGACGTAGAAGGCGACCATCGAGGACAGGAACAGCGTCAGCAGGACGGCCGGCACCGCGATCAGCAGTGTGTTGACGAAGTAGTGCGTCATGTCCGACTGTTCGAACGCGTTCTTGAAGTTGTCGAAGTTCAGTGTGTCCGGCCAGGACACATAGCCCTTCGCACTGGTCTCGCCGTACGGGCGCAGGGCCGAGAACATCGCCCACAGCAGCGGGGCGAGCCAGGCCAGGGCGGTGCAGGCGAGGAAGACGTGCAGCAGCACGCGGGCGGGGCGGACGGGCGCCCGCTGCCCCCGCCCGCCGGCCGCGAGGGTGGGGGCGCTCACGATCGCCGCTCCTTCCGGAAGGTGGCCACCAGATAAGGGATGATCACGACGAGTGAGATGACGAGCAGGACCACCGCTATCGCGGAGCCGTAACCGATGCGGCTGGACTCGCCGATGATGTTGTTGGTCACCAGGATCGAGAGCAACTCGGTTCCCTGGGCACCCTTGTTGAAGACGAAGACCAGGTCGAAGGCGCGCAGCGACTCGATGATGGTGACGACCAGCACGACCGTGTTGGTGGGCCGCAGCGTCGGGAAGACGACGTGTTTGAACGTCTGCCACTCGTTCGCGCCGTCCAGCGCGGAGGCCTCTCTGAGGGAGGGGTCGATTCCCTTGAGGCCGGCCAGGTAGAGGATCATCATGTAGCCGGTGTGGCGCCAGGAGGCCGCGACGAGGACGGCCCACAGGTTGAGTTTGGGGTCGCCGATCCAGTCGATGTAGTGGCCCGGCTTGTTGGCGCCGATGAGGCTGTTGATCAGGCCCGTGTCCGGGTTGTAGACGAGCTGCCAGACGAAGCCGATGCAGGCCATCGAGATGACGACCGGCAGGAAGAACGCCGTCTGGTAGACGCGGCTGAAGCGGATGTTCTTGTCGAGCTGGACGGCCAGGAAGAGGCCGAACGGTGTCGGGATCAGGATGAGGACGACGAACCAGATGACGTTGTGCTGGACGGCGGGCCAGAACTGCGGGTTGTCGGCGAAGAGTTGATGGAAGTTCTGGAGGCCCACCCACTTGATCGAGCCGAACCCGATGCCGTCCCAGGTAGTGAAGGCGAGGGCGATGGAGGCGAGGGCGGTGACCCAGACCAGGGCCACGTGCAGGACCGTGGGCACGCCCGCCATGAGGGCGAGCGTGAACCGGTCGCGTCGGGTCAGCAGGCGGCGGTGGCCGCGTGCTGCCCGCTTCGGCGCGGGGGCAGCGCCCGGAGGCGGCACACTGGCCGCCTCCGGGGACTTCTTCGTGGTGTCGGTGGTCATGATGTCGTTCACGCGGTCGCGAAGATCTGCTTCTTCTGGCGCTCGATCGAGGACAGCAGACTGTCCACGCCCTTGGGGTTCTGGAGGAACTTCTGGAGTCCGGGCTGCATCACCGTCGAGGTGAAGTCGGGGCGGGAGTCGCGGTCCATGAACTGGGTCAGGGTCTTGGCGCCCCCGATCATGTCGAACGCCTTCTTCTGGAGCGCCGAGTAGGCGGAGGTGTCGGCCTTGCTGGAGGCGGCCACCACGCTCGGGTCGCCCTTGAGGTAGAGCTCCTCCGCGGCCGGACTGCCCATGTACTCAAGCAGCTTGAGGACGCCGGAGTGGTTCTTGGGGGCCTTGCTGACCATGAGGCCGTCGGTGGGGGCCTCCACGGTGTCCTGGCCGTACGCGGGGTTGATCTCCGGGAAGGCGAAGAAGTCGAGGTCGTCCAGGTCGTCCTTGTTGGTGAACTGCTGGGCCACGAAGGTGCCGAGGACGTACATGCCGGCCTTCTTGGCCACCAGCGTCTGCGCGGCGTCCTGCCAGGTGCGGCCCATGAAGCCGTCCTGGTGGTACGGGAGGAGTTCGGCCCAGTGGTCGAAGGCGGCCTTGACCTTGGGGTCGGTCCAGGACGCCTTGCCGGCCATGAGCTGGACGTGGAAGTCGTAGCCGTTCAGGCGGAAGTTGATCTGGTCGAAGGTGCCCATCGCGGGCCAGGCGTCCTTGTCGCCGAAGGCGATGGGGACGAGCTTGTCCTTCTTCATCTGCTTGCACAGGGCGACGAGTTCGTCCCAGGTGGTGGGAACCTTGTAGCCGTGCTGCTGGAAGACGCTCTTGCGGTAGAAGACGGCCCACGGGTAGGTGGTCATCGGAACGAAGTAGTACTTGCCGTCCTCGCCCTTGCTGAGCTTCTTCATCGCGTCGGGGAAGTTGTCCCCGATCTTGGCCCACACGTCGTCGATGGGCGTGGCGAGCTTCTTGGCCGCGAAGAACTGCATGCGGTACCCGGCGAACCAGTTGAAGACGTCGTCCGGGGTGCCTTGCAGATACGAGTTGATCTGCTCCTGGAAGGTGTTGTGGTCCTTCGTGTTGACGTCGACGGTGAGGCCGGACTGCTTCCTGAAGGCCGCGTAGACGTCGGCGAACGCCTTCTTCGGCACGGCGTCGGACGCGTTGGAGCCGACCGTGACCGTCTTGGGATCCGACGCCGTGCCGCTGCCGCCGCAGGCGCTCAGCAGGGGTATGCCCGCGCCGAGCGCGGCCGCGCCGCCGATTCCGCGAAGCAGGGTGCGACGGCTGGGGGTCGGGGCGGACAGACCCGGGAGGGGAAGGTGCATGACGGCTCCTGAGGGCAGGGTTCGGTCAGGATGAACGGCGGGGAGGCCGGAAATCGATCAGAAACCAACTCGACCGAACAACGTGGGCGTAATGACAGCCCGATGTCGCCACGGCGTCAAGACCTCGCACCTCGCGTGCCCGAAACGTGACCGACACGGGATGGACGATCGCGGCCGGACCGAGACCCTGACCGCGCGCCGAGATCACCACCCCGGACGCCGACGGGCTCCAGGGCCCGGTTCAGCTGCCATGTCCGGCGCGGCGGAGGGGCATTGGAGCGCCGAGGGGATGCGGCCGACGCCAAGCGTTCGCGGCCCGGGCGGGAGACGGACCGGGGCGCGGGCGGCTCGGGCGCGCCTTTGACGCCACCGCCCCGGACGGTTCGCAAACCGGTCCGCGACGGGCAGAGTGACGGTCGCGCGGGGTGTGGTCTTTCACGACGGAGATGACCAAAAGTCAACAGCGGCTGATGGGTTTTGTTTACAGGCAGCCCGAAGCGACACGATGGTCATTCCATACTGAATCCGACAGCTCCATGGCAGGTCACGGAGCCGCCCACCCCTGGCCGGCTGTTCGCCCGCCGACCAGTCTCGCGCAACGTAATCGATTACGCTACGTTCCCTCGACATCGATCCGGCAAAGGCATGGAACGGAAACGGGCGTGTCGGAGACGGTCGTTCACGGTCGGCGGTCCCGTTTCGGAACGCGAAGAACATGACAGGGGCGCCGAACCGCGCCGGAACCGTGCGGGACCGACACCGAACGGCGCCGGACCGGCACGGCAGCGCCGTCAGACCGACGCGCGCGCCACGAAGTCCGCGGCGACCCGCACGGTCCTCCGCAGCGTTCGGCCGTCGATCTGCTCCAGGAGGAGCTCGGCCGCGACGCGGCCGACCTCGCGCGCCGGGTACCGGATGGTCGTCAGCCGCGGCCGGACCAGCGAGGCGAACTCGATGTCGTCGTGCCCCACCAGAGACACGTCGCCGGGGATGTCGAGCCCGAGGCGCTCGGCCGTGTCCATCGCGCCGACAGCCGTGATGTCGTTGCCGCACAGCACCGCCTCGGGCCGGCGCCGGGCACGCATCAGGCGTTCGAAGCCCTCCGCTCCCGCCTCGCGCGTGTGCTCGCCGCGGACGATGTGCTCCTCCGCGACGCGCAGCCCCGCCTCGGCCGCGTGCTCCAGGACGCGCTCCAGGCGGGGATCGCCGCCCGCGGCATCCAGCGGCCCGGCGATCACACCGATGCGCCGCCGGCCGGTGGCCGCCACATGCGCCAGCGCCTCGCGGACCGCGACATCCGCATCGGGAGTCACCAGATCGACATCGCCGAAGGAGACGTCCGCGCTGACCACCGCCGGAATCCCGGCGGCGCGCAGCACGTCGAAGGCATCGGTGGCCAGCCGGAACGGCGTCATCACCACACCGGCGAACCGCTGCTGCACCGCCTCGTCAAGGAGCGCCTCCTCCTCGTCCCGCCGCGCGCCCGTACTGCTCACCAGCACGTGGTAGCCGCAGCCGCGCAGTTCGTCCTGTATCGAGCGGGCCAGCAGCGCGTAGAAGGGGTTGGCGATGTCGGGCACGACGAGGGCGACCATCGTGGACTTGCCCGTACGAAGGCTGCGGGCGACGGGGTTGAGACTGAAGCCGAGCCGCTCGATGGCCGATTCGACCGATTTGCGCGTTTCCTCGGTTACCGGGCGCTTTCCGCTCAGCACATACGAGACGGTCGCGGACGAGACCCCCGCGGCCCGCGCCACGTCACTCATGGTCACCCGCTGCCGCATGCGCGTCCGCCCCTTCTCCGACCGCCACCCTACCGGCGCCCTCCGATCCCCGGAGGCCCCGGCCGGGCGCGACCCACTTCGTATCCTCGCAGGTCCGCGCCCTTCAGCGGGCCGAATGCTCGCGGTCGCCGCCCGCGACGCGCACGTCAGGAACCCGGCCGCCCGGGCCGCCCCGGCGAGCCGGTCCGGCGATCGGCGGCACCGCTCGCGTTCTTCGCGATGACCCCAATCCGGCCAATCGTCAACGAAATGCGCATAGTCACCCGATGGCGGAGGTCCGTGATCCAGAGGGGCCTCGGCTCCCGACTCTTGGCCAAAGGCGACCATACTGGGAGGCCACACCACACCCCACCAGCAAAGTGACTCATGCCGAAGTCCTCCACAGACCGTCCCACCGCCCCGGAAACAGTCTGGCTGGCCGCCGGGCGCCATACCGGCCCCGCCCCTCAGCAGGCGCTCCGGGAGCACCTGCGGGAACTGAAAGACAGCGAAAGGATCCAGGACTTCCTGGAGAAGGAGAACGCCGCGACGCCGGACGGTCACGTCTTCGAGGCGCGCTGGTTCGTCGACGGCGACGTCACGGTGCGGGCTCGGCTCGCCACCGACGGCCGTGAGCAGGTGGAAGGCGAGCGACGCTGGACGCTGGCGGCCGAGGCGGAACGGCCCTGGGACCCCGCGTGGCCCTCCCCTGCCGCCCTGCTCTGGCCCGAGCGAAGCGACTTCTCCTGGGATCGTGACGCCGTGGCCGGGCTGCGGCTCCAGGACATCAACCCGCTGCCGAAGGACGACGCGGTACTGCGGCGCCTGATCAAGGACACCGCCCGGCACAGCTGGAGCATCAACGTCGTCGTGCACGAGGCCATGACCCCCGACGCCGAAGGCCGCCTCCCGCTGGCCCGGCTGCTGCCGCCGGCCCTCCACCACCGAGTCGTCGAACACCGCGCCACGCCCGAGCAGTTCCACGCGGTCAACTGGGCGCTCGGCGACTTCGGGACGTCCGTGCCGCGTGGCGGGGCCGTCATTCTGTCCGGCACACCCGCCCGGGTCGGGTTCGACGAGCAGGCCTTCCGGGTGCGCAGTGTCTTCCTCGACGGCACCGAACCGACCGAACTCCTGGACAGGGTCGTACAGTTCGCGGCACTGCCCTGGCCGCTGCCGGACGACGCGGCGGCCGCCCTCACCGCGCTCCGCGAGGACTGGCATCTGCTGACCCTCGAAGAGGAACTCACCCACGCACGCGCCTTGGTGGCCTCGTACTCCGAGGCCCTCGACGCCATGACCAAGTCGCGCGACCTGTACCGCGAGGCGACCGAACTCGCCCACGCGGCGCTCGCCGAGATGGCCGAGTACCGCGACGCGGCGTCCGCCGTGCGGGACTCCGCGCCGGGGCAGGACAAGCACCCTCTGACGAAAACGTTTCAACGCGTCACGGACTCGCTGCTGTCCCGGCGGGCGCCTCGTGTCGACGCCCACCTCCAGGAAGCGCGCGCGAGCGAGGAACGGGCCCGCGAGGCTTCCGGGTGACCCCCGCGGGGAGGACGGCGCGCCCGCCGATCCGCCCCTGCGCACGTTTCACGGACTCGCGCACGTTCGTCGTACGGTCGGATCCGGCCCTCGTACGGTCGGATCCAGCCTCGGACCCGTTCCTCGTATGGTCGGACCGGCCGCGCGTGCCGTCGGAACAGCCGCGCGTGTCCCGTCGGACCCGCCCCACGCCGGGTTTCCGTCAGGCGCCCCGCGCGGAGCTGTCACGCGCCCCACACCGGAGCCGTCACGCGCCTCGCCAGATGTTGGCGAACGCCGCGTTCTCGATGGCCCGGCGCTGGCGGACGGCTTCCAGTTCCATCACCGCGTCGTGCACGGCGACCAGGACGGTCGTGACCGCCTCGTCCTCTACGGCCGGACTGTCCTCGGTCTGTTCGGCGGGGATCCCGACGACCGCCGCGAGCGCGGCGAGGACGGGCTCGTCCGCCGCCCAGCGGTGCATCGCCCGGCTGCGGGCCGGTGAGTCCACCAGCTCCATACGGTTCGGGCCGAACGGCAGTCGGCCGCGCCGCTGCCGGGTGAGCTGGCCCGTCTGTTCGAGGTCGGTCTGATAGGCCGCCGACAGGTCGCGGCCCCTGCGCCACAGCCAGTCCTCGACCCGCTCGTACGGGACCTGTCGCACGATCGAGGACGCCGCCTCACCCAGGAGACGGTCGTCGGTCGCCGGCTGCCTCGCCGGAACCATCCGGTCACCGTCCAGTGTGATGACCTCACCGGCGACGAGATCGATCACCTCGGCGCCGGCGAGGGCGAGCGACAGGTCGCCCTGCCCCACAGGACGTTCCGGCTCCTTGTCCATCGTGATGATGAACAAGTCCCTGGCCGTGGTCACGAACGGCTCCCTTCGGAGTACTTCGCCCGGCGCGACCGTCACGCGTCGGATCCAACGCATCCACCGCACCGCTGTCCTCGGGCGATCCGGTCGCCCGAGGAGAAGAGCACGTCACGATCGTGATCGTAACTCCCGGCGGACCGCCGCGTCAGTGAGCCGCGGGCTGCGCCGGCAGGTTGAACACGTGCTGCGGTGTGACGATCTTCGTGATCGCGTCTCCGAAGAGAGTGCTGGGCTCCGAGCCCTGGTAGCTGATGTCGGTGTTCAGCAGCACGACCAGGGTCGCCCGCGCCGGCGGGAAGCAGACGGTCAGCGACTCGTAGCCCGGCAGGGAGCCGTTGTGTGTGTCCGACCCATCCCTGGACGTCGAAGATGCCGAGGCCGTAGCCCACGCCCGGGATGGGGGTCGGGGGCGTGGTGAGCCGCTGCTTCCGGGTGGCGGGACTGATCATGGTGCTGCCGTCGGGGAAGACACCCGTGGCGACCGTGCGCGCCCAGGCGCGCAGATCGCGCAGGTTGGAGATCATCGCACCGGCCGCCCAGGCCCAGGAGGGATCCCAGGTGGTCGATTCCTCGACGTTGCCGCTCGCCGTCCGGTCCGTGCAGCCCCGCGCGTGCGGGCTCGGGAAGGCGGCGCCGGTGGTCCGCGTCCTGTCGGAACGTTCGCTCCCGTGCACCGGACCCGCCGCGCACATGGACGAGCGGCGGTGGAAGCCGCACGCGCGGCCGGTCCGGCCGACGCGCGGTGCGCCGGCCGGACCGGATGTCCTTCACCTGATGTGCCGTCAGCCCTGACGGGCCTTGAGTCGCGGGTTCTTCTTGTTCACAACGAAGACCACACCGCGTCTGCGGACCACCTGGGCCCCGGGCTTGGACTTCAGCGACCGCAGTGAGTTGCGTACCTTCATGGCTCTGTTCTCCTTCTGCTTCTGCCGAACTCGGCGCGCTCCGGCGTTCAGTGCCGCTTCGGCGCCGTGCGGCCGTAGCGGCGCTCGAAGCGCTCCACGCGGCCGGCGGTGTCCAGGACCCGCGAGGTCCCGGTGTGGAACGGGTGGCTCGCCGACGAGATCTCCACGTCGATGAGCGGACGGACGGTGCCGTCCTCCCACTCGATCGTCTTGGCGGAGTGCGCGGTGGATCGCGTCAGAAAGGCGACGTCTGCGGCACGGTCCCGGAAGACGACCGGACGCGATTCGGGGTGGATGTCGGGCCTCATGCGGTTCCCTCCTCGGTTACGGCAGGTGCGTCTGCGGATACGCCGGGTACGTCTGCCAGGTGCCCCCGGCGTGGGGTCAGCGCTCCTCCCGGAACGCGACGTGCTTGCCCGCCAGCGGGTCGTACTTCCGCAGGACGAGCCGGTCGGGGTCGTTCCCGCGGTTCTTGCGCGTCACGTAGGTGGCGCCGGTCCCGGCCGTCGACTTCAGCGTGACGACGGGGCGCGCGCTGCTGCGTGCCATGAAGTCCTCCTTCGCCCACCATGCACGAGCCTTGACTCTTGCATGCCAATCAGTTACGTGAGCTGTAACAGCGCACCCGGCGTCCGCATTCCCGGGCCCCGGACGCGACAGGCGACACGCCGACGGCTGACGGCTGTGCCGCCGCGCCTGGACCCGATCAGAGCCATAGGTCCAGGCGGGGCGTGTGCCATAGGTCCGGCCCGGGTCGGTGCTTCCGGTCCCACCCGCAGAGCCGCCAGGGGCGCGGCCCGGTCCCGGCAGCCTACGGACGGCCGCTCCGGACACCACCCTCTGCCGCTCTCCCGCAAGGCGCCCGGCACCCTGCGGGAGACTCCGATCCCGGTCACGGGGTGCAGTCGCCACCGGTGCGCGGCGGCGACAGCGCACCGGTGACGGTCAGGAAGGCTTCGTCGCGGTGACGGCCGTCACCGTCACCGTGTTGCCGCACTCGGCCAACACGCCGTCTTCGAGGGCGAGTTGGTGCGCTCCGCCGGCGGGGAGACCCACCACCAGGGTCGGATAGGTGACCGGAGTGGACCCGGACACGCAGTAGCCGTCACCCTCGCCCTGGACCTGGACGAACGTCATCTTGACCCAGGCCTTCGCCCCGGGCGCGAGCACCACCTCGGACGCGGAGCCCGTCGGGGTCACGGCCAGCGGGTGGTTCTTCTCGGGCGATCCGTTGGCCGCCCCCGCCACGGTCGGATACCCCTGGACGGCACACGACGCTCCGGACATATTGGTGAACTCGACGATCGCCGCGCCGGTTCCAGTTCCCTCGGGCCGTACGGCGGCCTGGTACATGAACGCCTTCAGGGACTCCCCGGCGCACGTCTTCGTCGCCGGGGTCGCGGTGGCGGTCGCGGTCGCCGAAACCGGGGTCTTGGGAATGGAGCCGCCCGCGGGCTTGGCCGAGGCTCCCGTCCCGCCGGACGACGGGGCGTGCGTCGGTGAGCCGGAGGACGAGGCCGTCGGCCCGGCCGTCTTGCCCGACGGCGAAGCGGTGGAGCCCGCGGCGTCCGCGCCCGGCTGGCACGCGGTCATGAGAAGTGTGGCCGCCGACAGGGTCGCCATCGCCAGAGCGGCTCCGCGGACACGCGACCCGAAGTGCATCCCGTACTGCATGAAGTCCCCCGATTGAGATGTTCAGGCGCCGGTCGCTCACCGGCACTCGTCGCTACAGATCGCCGATCGGCTTCCCGTGGTTCACGTGCGCACAGGGCTGTGACATGACGGTGACGGGGCACGTACCGATCGCCTGGGCGGCAGATCCGAGCGACGGCCCTGACCGCTCAGGGTCAGCGACAGACGCCGGGCGGTGCTCGACGTGGAGGTGAACCCGCCTGTAGTCGACCACGACCCGCATGTCCCGCGTCGCGGCCCTGATGAGGTCCAGCCGGGCCGTCGGACCCGCGCCGGCGACGAGGCGGGCTCCATCCACGTCGTGGTCGCGCTGACGTCGGTGCGTTCCGCGCGCTCCCCGGTCAGCAGGCGTGTCGTGGCGTCGGCGGACGTGGTGCGCAGGACGGGAACCTCGGCCGGGTCGGACGTCAGCGTGCCGTCGTCGTGCGGCGTCCAGCGGGCGTGGCGCAGGCGGTCGCTCACGCTCTCTGCCCGCGTACGGGTTCCCGGGAGGGGATCGGCGGAGGTGACGTCGCGGGTGCGGAAGGTGAGTCGTCCCCGCGGCCGGTCCTGCTCGCTGCCGCCGGACGACGACGGCTTTCCGGGCGTGAACGTCGAAGCCCCGGCGGACGGGCCGGATCACGCGGTGCGGCCGGGCCGGGGCACGCCGTCGTCGTGGCCCCGCCACCGCCACCCCCGGTCGCCGGGACGCGGCGTCGGCCCGTCGCTGGGCCCGTAAGCCGACCAGTCATCCGGTGGCGGACAGGAGGTTCTTCGACTCGGGGCTGCCCAGGACCGACGTGAGGGCCGCTGCGGCGTACGCCAGCCCGTCCAGCACCGCGGGAAGGACCGAGACCGCTCCGCCGCCCATGCCGCCGGGCGCCTGTCCGGGCGGGGCGAAGAGGTGGCGGCGGGGGGCGCCGCCCGCCGCGTACGCGCGAGCGGTCTGCGCCGCGAACCCGGTCTCCCCGGGGGCGGCCGACTCGGCGATCCGTATGCTCCGGGCGTCCAGCCGTTCCGGTGTCGTCATCCGGCCTCCCCCGGTCCGGTCGCCTCGCGTTCCTGCTCTCCGGTCCCGGTTGTCCCCGAGAAGGGGTTCGGGTAGGGGTTCGGGAAGGGCGTCACGAGGGCGTGCCGTCGAACTTGAAGCGGAACGCGACCGCGCCGTCGACGGTCCTGCCCTCGGCGGTGAGGGATGCCCCGGAGCCGTCGAGCCGGCCCGCGAAGGTCGTGCCCGCGGCCAGCGCGTGCGGGAGGCCGCCGGGCATCTGGCCGAGGTCGGAGCGGCAGGCGACGAGCAGGCCGGGCCAGTTGAGCAGGTTCAGGGCGATGGCCTGCTGGGCGTGCGGGTCCGTGAGCCTGGCGTCCAGTTCGCCGTCGGACCAGCCGATGTTCCAGTAGGTCAGCAGGAGATTCGGATCCCGGGGGTTGCCCGCCAGGTCCTGGCTGGAGGTCGTGCTGACCGACGAGGACCAGAAGGACACCGCTCCGGGCTGCGAGGGACTGCCCGCCGCGAACAGCATCGAGAACGGGTTGCTCTCCGTCTCGCCGCCACCGGTCCGCGGCCTGCTCAGGTTGAGCGTGCTGTTCATGGAGTAGGTCTGGCTGTCCGCCAGGCGCCGGGAGCCGTCGGTGGAGCAGTAGTCGTAGATGTCGACGGAGACGCTCGCGGTGCCGCTGTACGCCGTCCCCCACAGGGCCGACGCGCCCGAGTCGTCGGCCGACACCGGTTCGTCCGACGTCGCCGTCGTGGCCGGTTCCTCGCTCGGCGTCTCCGTCGGTGTCGGTACGTCGCTGACCGTGGGCGTCGGCTCCGGCGCGGAGGCGGAGGTCGGCGGGCCGGACTCCACGGTGCTCGCGGAGGCCGTCGACGCGTCGGCCGTCGCCGCCCCGTCGTTCCCGCACCCGGTCAGCGACGCGCACAGGAGCCCCGCGCACACCACCGCGACGGCTCGGCCCCGAACGTTTTCGGACACTCTTCGAACCCGCGTCATGGCACGCATGACACTCCCCTCCCCACCGGGCCGCTCCCCCACGAGCACCCAGGACATGCGGGACATTACGCTGCGGGGTCGCCCCCTTACCCGCCACAAAGTCCTTCGTTACCGATTCGTGCCTGCCCGCGGCGTCATGGACGGGACCGCGCGAGTCCGTCGACGAAGTGGCTGGTGCACCATGGGCGACGAAACGGGCCGGCCGACCGGCCCGTTCCTCCGAACCGGGGTGTGGTGATGGGCGGAGATCGGGGCCGGGTCCTCGTCGTCGACGACGACGCGGCGATACGGCGGTCACTCGAACGCGGTCTGCGGCTGGGCGGTTTCACGGTGGATCTCGCCGACGGCGGGCGGCCCGCGCTGGACGTGGCCCGGCGGACGCCGCCGGACGCGATCGTGCTGGACATCTCCATGCCCGACCTCAGCGGCATCGAGGTGTGCCGGACGCTGCGGGCGGAGGACAACGACGTACCCGTCCTGATGCTCTCCGCGCTCGACGAGACCGGTGACCGGATCGCGGGGCTGCAGGCCGGTGGCGACGACTACCTGGTGAAGCCTTTCGCCCTGCAGGAGTTGGTGCTCCGGCTCCAGGCGCTGCTGCGGCGCCGGCCGCCGAGGGACACCGACACCGTACGGGTGGGCGGGCTGTCACTGGACCCCGCGACCCGCCAGGTCAGCCTGGACGGGCGGCAACTGGAACTGACCCGGCGCGAGTTCGAGCTGCTGCATGTCCTGGCGCGCAACGCGGGCATCGTGCTCAGCCGTGATCAGCTCCTCGACCGGGTCTGGGGCTACGACTTCGATGTGCGCACCGACGCGGTGGACACGTTCGTGAGTTATCTGCGGCGCAAGCTGGAGGCGCCGGGCCGTGCCCGGGTCATCCACACCGTACGAGGAGTGGGGTTCGTGCTGCGCGACGACGGGCCGGAGGACGGACGATGAGACTGTCCACCCGCATCGCGCTCGCCGTCGGCGCTACCGTGCCGATCCTGGTGCTGGCCACCGGCTGGCTGCTGTTGCGGCTGGTCGCGACGGATCTGCACAACCAGCAGGACGCACACCTGCGGGAGAGCGCCGCGGCCGTGGCGAAGGACGCCCGGGGGCTGCTGCGCGCGAGTGCCGCCGACCGGTCGGCGGCGGTGGAACAGGCCCGTGAGCGGCGGCTGTTCACCTCCGCACTGGACGTCGGTGTACGGCTGACCGGTCCCGGGGGGACCTTCATGGGCGGACCGCAGCCCGAGCAGGGGGTGTCGCTTCCCGTGAACGCGCGGGTGCCGGCCACCCTGCGGGCAGGCGGGGACACCTGGCGGGTTCTGTCGACGCGGGTGTCCGGTGGGCGGCCCGGAGTACGCGGCACGCTCTGGCTGTTCGCGCCCGACACCGCCTCGGACACCCAACTACGGCTGGTGCGCAGGCGCGTGGTGTCGGTGGCGCTGCTCGCCGCGCCGTTGTCCGGGCTGCTGGCCGGGGCGGTGGCCGGGCGCGCGAGCCGTCCGCTCAGGCGGCTGCGGAACAGTGCGAGCGGTCTGGATCCGCGCACCAGCGCCGCGCGCCTGGACCACACGCCGGCCCGGATCGCCGAGGTCGACGATCTGGCGCACACCCTCCAGACGGTCCTGAGCCGCTACGACGAACAGGCCGCTAGGACCGAGGAGGCCCTCGCCACCGCCCGTTCCTTCGCCTCGGCCGCCGCGCACGAACTGCGCACTCCGCTGATGAGCATGCAGACCAATCTGGAGATCCTCACCGAACATCCGGGCCTTCCCGCTCCCGACCGCGACGAGGTCCTCGACGACCTGCGCCGCGAACACGCCCGTCTTCTGGGCCTGTTGGTCATGCTGCGCGAGCTCGGCCGTGGAGACCTGGTCGAGGCGGACGCGTTCGGCCCGGTGGACCTCGCGGACGTCGTCGAGGCGAGCGTGCGGGAGCAGCGGCGGCGCCATCCGCTCGCGCACATCGTCGCCGACTGCCCGCCGGGGCTGCGGGTGCACGGCTGGGAGCCCGGACTGCGCACGGTCCTGGACAATCTCCTCATCAACGCGCTGGTGCACGGCGGTTGTGCCGACGGCCGCCCCGCGCACATCGACGTCACACTGCGCGCGAGCGGCGACCACGCCCTCCTGTTCGTCGACGACCAGGGGCCGGGTATCGCGCCCGAGCGGCGCGCCGAGGTCTTCGGACGCTTCCAGCGCCGCCCGGACAGTCCGGGTTCGGGGCTCGGACTCACCCTGGTCGCCCAGCAGATCGACCTGCACCGGGGCCGTATCCGGGTCCTCGAACCGCCGGCCGGAGCGGGGACCCGGATCGAGGTCGTTCTCCCGCTGCTGAACGGCGGGGCCGGGACGGAGGCGACGCTCCCCGCGCAGCGCAACTGGATGATCACGACCGCCGGTGTCCGGCCACAAGAATTCCACAAAGACGACTCCTAGCGTGCCGGGCATGAGGGCAACCGCCCCCGGAACGGAGAGGAGTTCAGCATGTCGAGTACGTCGAGGACGCGGATGCCGGCGGCATCGAGGACCAGGACGACCGTCGTCTCGCTGATGGCGGTGGGCGCGCTGCTCGGCACCGCGGGCGCCGCGTCGGCCGACGGCACCGCGACGCGGCCGTCGGGCGCGCCGACGGGTGACGGCGCGAAGGCGCTCTGCAAGCGGGCGCCGAAGATCGACCAGCGGATCGACCGCATCCTCGGACGGCTGAACGGGGGCGCGTCGCAGCGCGGTTCCGTCGCCCGTCTGGAACAGCGGGTGGCCAACGCCAAGTCCGCCGGGCACACGCAGATCGAGACCTATCTCAACAACCGGCTCACCTTCCGGCGTTCCTTCGTCCCGACCCTGGAGGGCCGCAAGAAGGACCTGGCGGACGTCGAGAAGTGGTGCACGAGCCACGACAACGGAGCCAACTCCTGATGAGCGCACGGCACCTGGCCCTGGCCCTCGCCGCGACCGCGCTGCTCCTGACCGCGTGCGGCGGCCCGACCGACACCACGAACGCCCCCGCCTCGCCCGGCCCGGCCTCGACGGACCTAGCCCATCTGCGGAAGCTGGTCGACGGCGCGGAGTCCGCGGCGAGTTCCGCCGAGTCGGACATGGCCCGGGAGTAGTTGTCGTCGTCCGCCCCGGCGGTGTGCGGGAGTGCACACGACCGGGGCGTTCGGGGGCGACGGCCGGTGACGAGGCCTCCGCGGTCCTAACCCGGCTGTTCCGCGGGCTTCCTGGACAGCGGACGTACGCCCTGCACGTACGTCAGCCACGGACGGACGTCGCCGCTCCCCCGGATCTCGAAGCCCGCGCCGGTGATGAACCCGTCCAGCAGGTCGGTCCGGTTGTGTGACATGGCGTGCCCCAGGCCGCCGTGCACCAGGTGGCGCCCGAGGACGGTCTTCGGCGGCCGGAACTCGACGACCAGCAGGCGTCCGCCCGGCCGCAGGACGCGGCACATCTCCTTGAGGGCCGCCGGCCGGAGTTCCTCGGGCAGGTGGTGCAGCATCAGGCTGGTGACGACGGTGTCGAACGACGCGTCCGGGAGGGCGAGGTTCTCCGCGACCCCTTCCCGGTAGGCGCACGCGGCACCCTGTCCGGCCGCGTTCCTGCGCCGCGCGTAGGCGAGCACCGACGGCGACGGGTCCACGCCCGTCACCGTTCCCTCCGGTCCGACGACGGCGGCCATGCGCCGGGTCAGATACCCGGTGCCGCAGCCGACGTCCAGCACGCGGTCACCGGTCTCGGCCCCGCTCAGCGCGGCGAGCCGGGAGAAGGCGCGGTTCCGACGGCCCGCGAAACAGAACGCGCCGCACAGCTCGTAGGCACGCGGGGCACCGATGGTCACCCCTGGGGTGTCCGCGTGCGGCTTTCCTTGCATAAGGCGCCCGATGGACATACCGGCCACACTCCTTAACTTAGCGACGACTAAGTACATCCCTAACTTAGTCTCGACTAAGAAAACTCGCAACGGGCCTACGATGGCGGGTGTGACCGACACCGAGAAGACCCCCGCCCACCAGGGCAAGGCCCGAACCCGCACCCGGATGCCCGCCGCCGAGCGGCGCGCCTCGATCCTGGCCGCGGCCACCGAGGTCTTCTCCGAGACCGGCTACGAGCGGGGCAAGGTCTCCGACATCGCCCGGCGTGTCGGGGTCACGGAACCGGTGGTCTTCCAGAACTTCGGCTCCAAGTCCGCCCTCTACCAGGCGGCCCTGGACCATGTGACCACCGCGGTCACCGCGCTCCTGACCGAGGCCGCGGACACCGGACGCCCGGTCCCCGAGGTGCTGGCGGCCTTCCTGGACCCGGCCCACATGGACCGCTTCCACCAGCGCGGTGCCCACGGTTTCCTGTTCGCCGACGCGGCGGCCCTCGCCCACGACCCGGCCCTCGGCGAGGCCGCCCGGCACATCCACCAGAACTTCGCCGAGGCCCTCGCGGGACTGCTGCGCCGCGGCCAGAACGCCGGTGACATCCGCGACGACATCAGCGCGGACACCGCGGCCTGGTGGCTGATCTCGCTGCTCGCCGGACGCCCGCTGCGCAGCGCGGTGATGCCGGACCGGGCCGCCGTGGAGGCCCAGTTGACGGACATGGCCCTGCGGTCGCTGCTGCCCCCGGGCGGCGAGCCCGCTCCGCGGCCCCCGGCCGGCGATCAGCCGTCCGGCAGGTGACACGAGGAGTCCCGGCGCGTACAGGGCTCCCGGCCACATCGCCTCGCGACCCCCAGCGCCTCCGGCCGCATCGCGTCGCCTTGCTACCCCGCCGCGCCCGGCCGTATCGCCCTCCGACTCCACGGCACCGTAGAATTATTGCTTTGTGGACCAAAAAGGACATGTTTCGCGACATGATCTCCTCCGGTGATTCAGCCGTCGAAGTCGTCCCATGACGCGGGGGTGCCGGCCGGACGCACAGCAGAGGTGATTTCCGGTGACTGGTGCTACTCCGCTGATGGTCGTCGACGGCGCGGGCGTCGTCGTCCGGTGGAGCCGCAGAGCACGCGAGATCTGGCTGCGCTCGGACTCCGAGGCCGTGGGACGGGCGGCCCTGGCCATGGTCGCGTCCGGCGCCGGGGACTCCGGCAACGGGAACTCCGGCACCAGGGACTTCGACGCCGACGACTCGGGCGGCGGTACGGAACCCCGATCCGGCCCCCTGGTCATCCATGACGTCGACGGGAACCCGGTCGATCTCCGGGTCCAGGTGGTACCGCTGTCCGGCGGCGCGGTCGCGTGGGGCGTCTTCGAGGCCGACGAAGGCGCCACCCCCGGCGGCACACGGACCGCGGTCTTCGACATCCTGCGCGCCAACACGCACGAGGCGTTCTTCGTCCTGGACTCCGAGCTGCGTGTCCTCAGCGTCAATGAAGCGGCCTGCGCGTTGTGCGACATCGAGGCGGACAAGGCTCTCGACCGCCCGGTCACCGAAGTGTGCCGTCCCGCCCGTCCCCAGGAATTCGAAAGTGTCCTGCGGGGTGTTCTCGCCGACGGCACGTCCGTCGCCGACTACCTCGTACGGCTCGACCCGCTGAAGGGTCCGTCGCCGGAGCGCTTCGCGAAGGTCTCGGCGTTCCCGCTGAACAGCGCGCGCGGTGTGGTCGTCTCCATGACCGAGGTCACGGAGTCCATGCGCACCAAAAGGCGTCTGGCGGTGCTCGGTTCGGTGCGGGAGAGGGTGGGGCGAAGCCTGGACGTCGTCGCGACCTGCCAGGAACTGGTGGACGCGCTGGTGCCCGGCTTCGCCGACATAGCGGTGGTCGAAGTGGTCGACGCCGTGGTGCGGGGCGAGGATCCTCCGCTCAGCCCGCTCGGGCGTGACATCCCGCTGCGCCGCGCGGCCTTCCGCTACGAGGGAAGCGCCCCCATGGCGCAGGCCCGTCCCCTCGGCGACGTACGGGCCGTGCCGGCGCCGACGCCGTACTCACAGGTGCTCAGCGATCTCAAGCCGCGAGCCGTCGCCCTGGACGGCGCCACCCCCTGGCTCGACGCCGATCCGGAACGGGCCCGCGCCATCCGCGCCTCAGGCGCACGCCTGCTGCTCACCGTCCCGCTGGCGCTACGGGGCGCCGTGCTCGGACTGCTGAGCCTCTATCGCGTACGGCCGAACGACGCCTTCGACGAGAACGACCTGGCCGTCGCCCACGAACTGGCCACGCACACCGCGCTCAGCCTCGACAACGCCCGCCGCTACACCCACGAGCACACGATCGCGGCGGCCCTGCAACGCCATCTGCTGCCGCCGGAACCGCCCTCGCAGACGGCCATCGAATTCGCGCAGTTGCACGTCCCGGCCGACGCGGGGGCGGGCACCTGGTACGACGCCTTCGCTCTGCCCGGCGCGCGCACCGCCCTGGCGATCGGCGAGGTCAGCGGGAGCGGCATCGACGCCGCGACCACCATGGGCCAGCTCCGGACGGTGATCCAATCGCTCGCCGCGCTCGACCTGGAACCCGACGAGCTGCTCGCCCGCCTCAACGACGCGGTCGTACGGCTCGCCCACGAGCGGGCGGCCCTGCCGCCGAGCGATCCACTGCACGAGCAGCCGCTCAGCGCCGGCTGTGTCTACGCGGTCCACGACCCGCTCCACGGAGTCTGTGTCATGGCGTCCGCCGGTCATCCCGCGCCCGTCGTCGCGCACCCCGGCGGTGTGGTGCACGTCCCGGAGATCCCGACGGGTCCTCGCCTGGGCAGCCGGGACGGACCTCCCTTCGCCACCACCTCCGTCCCCATGCGGGACGGCAGTGTTCTCGCGCTGCGCTCCACCTCGTTCCCGGCCTCCGAAGGCCCGCACGGGGACCGGCCGGACCCGCTGCGGGAAGCACTGGCCCGGCTGGACCGGCCGCTGCGGGACATTCGGGACGACATTCTCTACAGGCTGCGCGACACCTCGGGCCTGCACGATGTCCTTGTGCTGCTGGCCCGCACCCGCGCCTTTCCGCCGGACCAGGTCGCCACCTGGGCACTGGACTCCGTGCCGACGGCGGCCGCGGCGGCGCGGCACCACGCCCGGGACCGGCTCGGGATGTGGCGGGTGGGCGAAGAGACCGCCTTCGCCACCGAGTTGATCGTCAGCGAGCTGGTGACCAACGCCCTGCGGTACGGAGCGCCACCGATCCGCTTGCGCCTCATCAAGGACACCACGCTCACCTGCGAGGTCAGCGACGCCGGCGGAGCGGCTCCGCGCCTGCGCCACGCCCGTACGGTCGACGAAGGCGGACGCGGCCTGTTCATCTGCGCGCAGATGAGCCACAACTGGGGCATCCGCTACTCCGCGCAGGGGAAGACGATCTGGACGGAACAGACGCTGTCCTAGGGGCAGTTGCTCGGATCACGCCCCGGACGCGGGGGCGCCGTACATCCTGCCGCAGACGCGGTGCGCCGTACCGCGTCTACCGAGCCAGGTCGCTCGCGACCTCGCGTGCCGCGCGGGCGCCCGACGCGAGCGCGCCCTGCACCGAGCCGGTGGCCCGGTGGTCGCCGCACACATAGCGGCCCGGGGAGACCCGGGCGGTCCGGCCGAGCGGATGCGGGGGCGGCATCGCCGGCAGGGCGTCCGGAACGGTCCGGACGGTCAGCAGGTCCCAGCCCGCGGTGTCTGTGCCGTACACCTCGGCGAGCGCGTCGCGCAGCCACACCTCCCGGCCCTCCTGGTCGTGCCCGAGCACCGAGGTGGCGATCAGCGACATCCCGGGCGGGGCGTAGCCGCGTACCACCTCGGTCAGGACGCAGGTGTTGAGGAAGCGCCTTCTCGTGTCCGTCAGCAGGATGGGTTCGGCCAGCGGGGAACGGGTCGCGGCGTGGTAGTACGTCGTCACGACGCGGTAGGCCGGGAGCTCCAGTTCGGGCAGCAGACGGGCTGCGGGGCCCGGCCCCGTGGCCACCACCACGGCCCGCGCGGCGAGTTCGCCTCCGGCGTCCAGTTCGACCCCGTCGTCCGTGAGCCGCGTGACCGGGGTGCTGAGGCGTACGGCGTCCGGGGGCAGCGCCTCGGCCAGCAGGCGCGGCACCGCCCCGATCCCGGCGCCGGGCAGGCACAGGGTGCCGCGCAGCATGCTGCGCCAGACGAGATGGAAGACCCGGCCCGAGGTCTCCAGCCGGTCCTCCAGGAAGACTCCGGACAGGAAGGGCCGGAAGAACCGCTCGACGAACTCCTCGGAGAATCCGGCCGCGGCCAGCGCGGTGCGGGTCGTACGGTCCTCTCCGCGTTTGAGCGATCGTGCGGGAGCGAGCATGTCCCGGCCGGACAGTGCGGCCAGCGCGATCAGGTCCCGGGTTCCCGCGAGCCGCCCCGGCCGCAGGTCCCCGAGCCGCCGTGGACCGCGGGTCGGGTCGCTGAAGCGCAGCGGCCCGTCCTCCGTGTGCACGAGGATGCCGGGCGTGAAGGGCCGCAGTCGCAGGTCGCGCAGCACGAGCCGGCGCCTGACCTGCGGATAGGACGTGTTGAAGACCTGGAAGCCCCGGTCGACGACGAACCCTTCGTGCGGGTCCGAGCGCATCCGGCCGCCCACGCCGTCCGACGCCTCCAGGACCTGGACCCCGAAGCCGTACCCGGCGAGATCGCGGGCGCACGCCAGACCGGCGAGCCCGCCGCCGACGACCAGGACATCGGACACTCCGCGCTTCGCGGTCATGGGCATCATCCTCCGAGCAGCCGGTCCGTCCGCGCGCCCGTGAGCGCGCGTGGGTGATCCGGGCACGGGCCGACGGCCTCGCGCCGTCGCACGCGCCCTCCTGCTCCGATCTTCCCGCCGGGCGCGCCGGGCGGATGCGGGGCCACGCCGGGAGACCGGCCGCGCGTCGTACGGCGCGGGGGTCCCGGGGGCTCCGGCGCGGAACAATTCGGCGCGGTCGGCCGTTACAGGGAATGTGGCGCGGAGGGGACAGTGTCCCCGGGCCTCACCCACAGCCCGCGGGGACGATCGTCCGGCTGAAGCCCCGTGGAGCCTCTCGCCGAGCGGCGGCCACCCTCCGCACACCGCGTGAACGGCCCCGGCTGGTCTCCCCCGTCCAGCCGGGGTCCCTTACCGTGCCGCACCGATTTTCACTGTGCCGCGCCGATTTTCCATCGCGCCCGGCGACAGCGAAAACCGCCGGCCCCACCCGGCATACGGGCGGAACCGGCGGTTCGCGTCGCGTCAGTGGCCTGAGCCGTAATGGCCGCCGATCTGGTCGCGGTAATGCGGATCTCCGAGATGCTTTTCCTTGTCGAATTCCGGTGCCGACTTGATTTCGTCCTTGGTCCTGGCGACCTGGACGGTCTTGTCCTCGTGGCTGATCGACGTGATCGTTCCGGCCGGCAGCAGGACCTCCTTGCCGAAGATCCAGACGCCGGTGTCGACGACGATGTACTGAGAACCGACCTCGTCGGAGTGCTTGTCGACCTTCCCGATGTGGCCGTCGGTCGCCTCCACCCGGTAGCCGGTGAGATCGTCGTCGGCCGTGTGACCACTGGTCGGACCGTAACCCCAAAGGTTCTCGTTCACGAAGAAGTCCTCCACTCGTCGGCGGACGCGCGCCGCCGTCGCACACGGGTGTGCGGGTGCGCGCCCCGTTGACCGGATTCCGGTCACGATTTCCTCAGCGTGTTTTCCGCTGAAGCCCACGGGTGTCCCGTTCCCGGCCGCTGACACCCGCTTCCCGGGAATCGCCCGAATTCCCGTCGCGGGCGCGGACTCCGTCGGCTTCACCCCGGCGTGCCCCTCGGCGTCCGAGCCGGCGGGACGACGGCGGCCCCGCCGCGCGATCCCGGGGGGGGTGGGGTCACGGGCGGGGCCGAGAGCTCGTGGCTGCCGGGGGGAGGCATCCACGAGCGGTCCCGGATTCCTTGTGCCCGCACTCCCCCGGTTCATGCACGGGTGTTTCGGACGAGGCCGGAGATGCCGCCCGGGAGGGAGATACGCGGGGAAGGACGGGGGTCCGGCCGGAAAAGACCGGCTTGGCCGATTTCGGGGCTAAACCCGGTGGACCGGTGAGCGGTGCGCCGGGCGCGATACGTTCGATATCCGCCAATGGCGGTGGCGGGACCGTGCGACCGGGCGGCGCCGCCCACGCCCCGGCACCCCGGTTCCCCGACTCCGCGTCGCCGTGCGGGAATCGGGGCGGCGACCGCTCCCACGACGCCTCCACCCGCCCCTCACGGGACATCCACTTCCGGCCGGACGTCACGCTCCGTGTCCGCAGCGGGGCAGACGGTGCGTTCGTGGCCTGCCTAGCCTCCCGGGCCATGCGATCAACACAGTTGAGACGTCTCGGTCTCGCCTCCGCCCTCGCCTTCGTCCTCGCGTTCGCCCTCGCCCTGTTCGGCCTGGCCCCCGGCGCGAACGCGGCCGACCCGGCCCCGGCCGATCTGACGTTCACCACGGACAGCGCCACGACCCTCCCGGGCGGCACGGTGGATCTGTCGATGACGATCACCAACCACAGGACGTACGACGTCTGGTTCGTCTACCAGACGATCGAGCCGACCTGGCTGACCACCCAGCGTCCCGATCTGAAGTACAGCTTCACCGGCTGCGCCCTGGCCTCGGCCGCCGGCAGCGTTCCGTGTCCGGGCACGGGACCCGGCAACCTCGGCCCGGACTACGGGTCCACCATTCCTCCCGGCCAGAGCCGAACCGTCACGCTCACCCTTCAGGTCGCCGCCGACTCCGGCTGCAACGGCAACATCGGCTTCTACTCGTACTACTACGCCGAGTTCAGCGACAGCACGAACACCAACGGCGGTCCGGTGTACACACCCGAGACCCGCGTGCTCTGCGCCTGACCGGCTGGACCGATGGGCGACGCATCGGAAATCCGGCGAGTCGCCGACAGGGCGGCCGGTCCACGCGACTCGCGCGGACCGGCCGCCCTCGGCACACAGTCGCCTCACAGGTCCGGGCCAGGGTGACCTAAAACCGATCATTCAGCCAAAACCTTCCGCGGTCTGGACCACTGGCACTACGGCGGGGCGGATCCAGGCGTTCCAGATCGGGTCACTCTCCGGTCGTGGCCAGCACAGTAACGTTTCGCGCCGTAACCGTCCGATACCCCACAGTGACGGTCGCGCCTTCGTCGCAACGTGCGAGGACCACCCGTTCGATACCCGCTCTTTTCCGTCACGTTTCGCAGCAGGCGCACGAAAGCTACACAGAGACCCCACTATGTGACGCGACGAACGCGTTGACGACCACGTCTGAGGGGGGCTGTGGCGTCGCGCCAGGGGGTGGTCGGCTCCATGCGAGCAGCACTCACCCCTGCCCGGGGAGGGGACCTCACCGCATGAAGCGGACGATTCACACGACCGCGCTGACCGTCAGCGCGCTCATCGCCTCGTTCGGCTTACCAGCCGGCACCGCGCACGCGGACACCGCCACACCCCGCATAGATCTGCGGGTCCTGATCGTGAGTGACGGCGGTCCTGCGACCGACGCCATCGCCGCCGAACTCAGCGCCGCCGGCACGCCGTACACCGAGGTCGACCTGCAGCAGTCCGGACGGCCGGTGATCGACGCCGGCTTCCTCGCGGACACCGTGGGCGGCGTACCGCGCGCCAAGTTCCAGGCTGTCGTGCTGCCCAACGACAACCCGTTCGCGGCGAACTCGGCCGAGATGGCGGCCCTCGCCGCCTACGAGCAGACGTACGCGATCCCACAGGTCGACGCGTACACCTACGCGCGTCCGGAGGCCGGACTCCAGTACCCCGTCTTCGGCGGCTACTCCGGCAGCCTCGACGGCGTACAGGCGCAGGTCACGACGGCCGGCAAGTCCGGGCCCTTCGGCTATCTGGACGGGGCGGTGCCGTTCGAGGACAACTCCCCGGACGTGGGCGAGAGTTACGCCTACCTGTCGACGCCCGCCGCGGGAGCCGACTTCACTCCGTACGTCGACGCGCCGATCCCCGGACAGTCGACGCGAGGGTCCCTCGTGGGCGAGTACCGGCACGACGGACGGCGTGAGCTCGTCGTCACGTTCGTGTACAACCAGTACCAGCAGCAGTTCCGGCTGCTGGCGCGCGGAATCGTGGAGTGGATGACCGGGGGCGTGCACCTGGGCGCCTCGCGCAACTACTTCGCCGTGCACGTCGACGATGTCTTCGCCGGTGACGACCGCTGGGACACCACGCTCAACTGCACTCCGGGCGACATCGACTGCCCGCAGGGCGAGGGGGCCACGAACCCGATCCGGATGACCCCGGCCGACGTCGACCACGCGACCGACTGGGAGACCAGAAGGAACTTCACCCTCGACCTGGCCTACAACGGCGCCGGCAGCGTCGACCAGCGCGAGGACAACGACGGTGCCGACCCGCTCGCCGACAAACTGATCGCCGACCGGAACCGGTTCCGCTGGATCAACCACACCTACACCCACGCGTTCCTCGGCTGCGAGCAGGACACCACCGTGGTGCCGTGGAAATGCGAAACGAACGCCGACGGCAGCACCCAGTGGGTCAGCCGCACCACGATCGCCGACGAGATCGCGAACAACCGCGCCTGGGGCCAGACCGCCGGACTCCCGCTGGACAACCAGGAGTTGATCACCGGTGAGCACTCCGGCCTGAAGATCTCTCCGCAACAGCCCGTCGACAACCCCAACCTGGCACTCGCGCTCAACGACACCGGCGTCGTCTGGCTCGGCTCCGACAACTCCCGCGAGACCGACCAGCGTCAGGTCGGTCCCGCCGTCACCGTGCCCCGCTACCCGATGAACGTCTTCTACAACGCGGGCAAGGCGGCCGAAGAGGTCGACGAGTACAACTGGATCTACACCGGCCGCGCCCAGGGCGGCAGCGGTGTCTGCGAGGACCACCCGGACACCTCGACCTGTCTGTCGGCGCCGCTGAGCACCAGCACGGGCTACACCGGCTACATCGTGCCGCTGGAGACCCGGATCGACCTCGGGCACGTGCTCGCCAACGACCCCAAGCCGCACTTCATCCACCAGTCGAACCTCGCCGAGGAGCGCATCGCCTACCCGGTGCTCGACGGCGTCCTCGACGGCTACGACAGCCTGTTCGCGGACGACACCCCGGTGGTGAACCTGCGGATGAAGGACATCGGCGTCGAACTGCGGCGCCGGGCCGCCTGGAAGGCCGCTGTCGACGCCGGCCAGGTCACCGCCTACCGCGTCGGTGACACCGTCACCGTCCAGGCGCCGAGCGGGGTCGCGGTCACCGCCACGATGCCCACGGGCACCACGAACGGCACGGCGGGCTTCGGCGACGCCTACGCCGGCGAGGTCTCCGGATGGACCACCCCGGCCGGCACAGCGCTCACGCTCGGCCTGCCGTCGTCCGCCGCCGCCCTGACCTCGACCGTCGACGCCTCACGGCAGCCCGCGACCAGCGGCGCGCCGGACACCCGCGTACCGGCGGGCGTCACCGAGCAGGTCCCCTACAGCCCGGCCGACTGAGCCGCGTACCGACCGAAGGTCCCGGCCGCGCCATCCGCGGCCGGGACGGGCTCGACCACCCCAAACCTCGGCCGTGGAGCACATCAATGCACGTTCCCCGCGGCGCGCGCAGCCTCAGCTCAACGCGCGTCACCCTGCTCACCGAAGGCACCTACCCGCACAGCCACGGCGGCGTCAGTGTCTGGTGCGACCAACTCGTCGACGGCATGCCCGACATCGACTTCGACGTCATCGCCGTCACCGGCACCGGACGCGAACCGATCGTGTGGGACATCCCCGCACAGGTCCAGGACATCGTCGCGGTCCCCATGTGGGGTCCGGCGCCCGACGGCCGCCCGCCCCGCGGGCGGCGCCGCAATCAACTCACCACCGCCTACGAACAGTTCCTGACCTCCCTGCTCGACCCGTGCGCCGAGGACCGGTTCGCCACCGCGCTGTACGCGATGGCGCAGGCCGCGGCCGACGGGATGCTGAGTCCGTTCCTGCGCGGCGACCGCGCGATCAGCATCCTGACCGGGGTGTGGAACCGTCCGGGTCTCGCCGTCCGCGAGGCCCGGCCGACCCTGCACGACGCCATCACCGCGACCGCTCTCCTTGAGCACGCGCTGCGCCCGTTGACGGCACCGCTGCCCGAGCACGGGGTGGCGCACGCGGTCAGCGGCGGTGTCGCCGTACTGCCGGGCCTGGCCGCGCTCGAACGGCACGGCGTACCGCTGCTGTTGACCGAGCACGGCGTCTACCTGCGCGAGCGCTATCTCGGTTACCGCACCGGTCCGTACCGCTGGCCGGTGAAGGCCGTCGTGCTGGGCTTCTTCCGGCTGCTCGCGGAGGAGACGTACCGGCGCGCCGCGCTGATCACCCCGGGCAACCGCTACAACCGGCTGTGGGAGGAGCAGGGCGGCGCCGCACCCGACTCGATCCGCACCGTCTACAACGGCGTGGACCCCGCCGCGTTCCCGCCGGCGGGTCCGGAGCCGGAGCGGCCGACCCTCAGCTGGGCCGGACGCGTCGACCCGATCAAGGACCTGGAGACCCTGATCCGGGCGTTCGCCCTCGTACGGGCCGAACTCCCGGACGCACGGCTCAGGTTGTTCGGCGGCACACCGCGTGGCGGCGAGGCCTACCGCGAACGCTGCGAGGCGCTGGCCGCCGAGCTGGGGCACGCCGACGCGGTCACCTTCGAGGGCCGCGTGGACGACATCAAGGACGCCTACGCGGCGGGCAACGTCGTGATGCTCTCCAGCATCAGCGAGGGCTTCCCGTTCACCCTGATCGAGGCCATGTCGTGCGGGCGGGCGACCGTGTCCACGGACGTGGGCGGGGTGCGCGAGGCCGTCGGCGACAGCGGACTCGTCGTCCCGCCACGGGATCCGGGCGCGATGGCCGCCGCCGCGCTGAAGCTGCTGAGGGATCCCGGACGCCGCGCGTCGATGGGTGAGGCGGCCCGGCTGCGGGTCATCGAGCAGTTCACCCTGCGGCAGACCGTCGACACCTTCCGGACCATCTACCTGGAACTGTCGGCGCTCGGCCGGATCGTCCCGGGCGTTCCCGGGCCGGCCGACGCCGTGCTCGCGGCACCGGCCGGCCCGGTCGCTCCGTCCAAGCAGAGGAGCCTGGCCGGATGAGCGGACCGATGGCCCTGGGACCCGGCGGTACGGGGGGCGACACCCTGTCCCTGCGGCTCGCCGACGACCGTACGCTCGCCCGGTCCAGGCCCCGCCAGGGCCCGGACCGGGACGCGGTCGACCGGCTCGCCGCCGAGCTCGCGGAGGGCATCGGGCCGGCCGTCCACCCGTACGAGGTGGCCGCTCTGCTGGAGTCGGAGGGGCTGACCGCCGAGGTCATCCAGGAGCGGTACGGGCACCCGAACCTCTTCTCGCTCGCCTCCGCGCTGTACGAGCGGGTGCCGCGCACCTTTCCCGAGCCGCCGCGGCCGGCCGATCCGTGGCGCCCGGACCATGTGCGCTGCGGGCTGCGCGGGGCGCTGTTCGCCCTGCCGGGCCTCGCCTATCTGCTCACCGGGCGGCTGTGGCACGCGGGCCGGGACCTGGACGTCCTGGTGGTGGCCGGACTCGTCTCCTGGGCGTGGGGGCAGGCACTCGGGCACCGCGCCTACCTGCGCATGACCACGGGCCGGCGCGAGGCGGGCCGGACCCTGCTCAAGGGGGCGCCGCTCGGCGCGCTCGCCGCGACGGCGTCCGGGGCGCTGATCGCCGGATCCGGCACGGCGATCGAGGTCGCCGCCGCGCAGTCGGTGTATCTCGCGGCGGCCGGGGTGCTGCTGGTGCTGGGCGCGGAACGGCTGCTGCTGGCCGCGCTCACCCCGCTGATCGCCGGGGCGGTGGCACTGCCCTGGTGGGACCCCGGGACCGCGGGGCGCATCGCCCTGCCGCTGCTGTCCGTGCTCGGCGCGGTCGCCGCGGCCGGCTGGACGCTGCGGGCCACGTTCACCGCCTCACCGGTTCAGGGCGGCGCCCGTCCGTCGCTGCTGCGGTCGCTGCCGTACGGCCTGTTCGGACTGTCCGCCGGGGTGCTGGTGCTGCTGGAGGGACGACAGCACCCGTACGCGGTGATCGTGCTGACCGTGAGCATGGGACCGGCGGAGTGGCTGCTGTACCGGTATCGCGGGATGTCGGTGGCGGCGCTGCGGGCGACGGCGACTCCGGCCGCCTTCCTGCTGCGTTCGACCGGCATCCTCGCCCTCTGTCTGCTCGTCTACGTCCTCCCACTGCTGCCGGCCGCCCTGCTCACCGGCGCGGAGCCGGCCCCGCTGCTGCTGCTCGCGGCCACGTTGTGGACCGCGCTGCTGCTCCAGGCCTTCGGGGTGGCCTGGCCGCCGGCCGCGGTCTGTCTGGCGGCGGCCTGCGGGGCCGCCTCGGCCACCGTGCTCCATCGCCCGCCGAGCGCCGTCGTACTGACCCTGTTCTGCGGCACGGCCGCCCTGTGTCTCACCGTCTGTGCCGTGTGGCTGCTGGGGCGACCGGCGCCACACGCCTGAACCACCGCACACGGCCGCCCGGACAAACCCGTACGGCCGCCGCGCACATCCGAAAACGCACGTCACACGATCAACCAACCGGAAGGACCAACGAGTTGACCACCGAACCGCTCGCCGCCGTCACCGGAGCCGAGGGTTTCATCGGCTCCCACCTCACCGAGGCGCTGGTCGCCTCCGGACATCGGGTGAGGGCCATGGCGCAGTACAACTCCTTCTCCTCGTACGGCTGGCTGGAGACCCTGCACCCCGATGTCCTGGACCAGGTGGACATCGTCCTCGGCGACGTCCGGGACCCGGGCTCGGTCCGCGGTCTGGTCGAAGACGCCCACTGCGTCTACCACTTGGCCGCGCTCATCGCGATCCCGTACTCCTACCAAGCGCCGCACAGCTATGTGGACACCAACGTCACCGGCACCCTGAACGTGCTGGAGGCGGTGCGCGCGCTCGGCACGCCCCGGCTCGTGCACACCTCCACGAGTGAGACGTACGGCACCGCGCAGACCGTGCCGATCACCGAGGACCATCCCATCAACACCCAGTCCCCGTACGCCGCTTCGAAGGCGGGCGGGGACCGGCTGGCCGACAGCTACCACGCGAGCTTCGACACGCCTGTCGTGACGCTGCGGCCGTTCAACACCTTCGGCCCGCGCCAGTCGATGCGCGCGGTCATCCCCACCGTCATCGGCCAGGTGGCGGCGGGCGAACGCACCATCACGCTCGGCGATCTGCGGCCCACCCGTGACTTCACCTTCGTCAAGGACACCGCGCAGGCGTTCCTCGCCGTGGGCACGGCGCCCGCGGAGAAGGTCGTGGGGCGGACCTTCAACGCCGGTACGGGCGGCGAGATCTCGGTCGGCGACCTGGTGGCGCTGATCGGCAAGGTGATGGACACCGCCCTCGACGTGCGCGAGGACGCGGGGCGCATCCGGCCGGCCAACTCCGAGGTGATGCGGCTGGTCGCCGACGCGACCCGGCTCACCGGGGCCACCGGCTGGAGCCCCGGTCACGACCTGGCCCAAGGACTCGCGCGGACCGTGGAGTTCTTCCGCGAACCGGCGAACCTGGCCCGCTACAAGACCGGCATCTACAACATCTGACCCGTCCGGCACGTCCCACGAAGGAGGAGCCTCATGCACGCAGTGATTCTGGCGGGAGGCAAGGGCGTCCGGCTGCGGCCCTACACCACCGCCCTGCCCAAGCCGCTCGTTCCCATCGGCGACCAGCACGCCATCCTGGAGATCGTTCTCCGTCAGCTCGCCTCGGCCGGGTTCACCAGCTGCACCATCGCCATAGGCCACCTGGGCGAGATCATCCGCGCCTACGTCGGCGACGGGTCCCAGTGGGGCATGGCCGTCGACTACTCCACGGAGGAGAGCCCGCTCGGCACGATGGGCCCCCTGCTGACGATGCGCGACCGGCTGCCCGAGTCGTTCCTCGTGATGAACGGCGACGTGCTCACCGATCTCGACTTCGGCGACGTCCTGGTGCAACACCGGGGTTCGGGCGCGCCGCTGACCATCGCGACGTACGCGCGCAAGGTGCACATCGACTTCGGCGTGCTGACCACCGACGACAGCAAGGTGGTCGCCTTCACCGAGAAGCCGAGCATCGACTACCGCGTCTCGATGGGCGTGTACGGTCTGTCGCGGTCCACGCTCGAGGGCTATACACCGGGGCTGCCGCTGGGCTTCGACGAGCTGGTCCTCGACCTGCTGCGGACCCGGAACGAGCCGCACGCCTACGATTTCGACGGGTACTGGCTCGACATCGGCCGCCCGGACGACTACGACCGGGCCAACGCCGAGTTCACCACCCGCAAGTCGCTGTTGCTCAAGGGAGCCTGACCACCGCATGCGCATTCTCGTCCTGGGCTTCACCGGCTATCTGGGCGGCCATGTCGTCGAGCACCTGCACACCCTTCCGGGCGTGCGGGTGCTCGGCGGCGGCCGCTCGCCCGCCGCGGAGTTCGGCATCGACCTGGCCACCGCTCGCAAGGAGCGGCTGGTTCCCACCCTGGCGGCGGCCGCGCCCGACGCCGTGATCAACTGCGCGGGCGCGACCGGCGGCGACGCCGTGACCCTCGCCGAGGTCAACTCCCGTGGCCCCGCCGTTCTTTGCGCGGCGCTGCGCGAGGCGGCGCCGGCCGCCCGGCTGGTCCATCTGGGCTCGGCCGCCGAATACGGTCCCGGTGTCCGCGACACCAGCGTGACCGAGTCCGCCGCCACCTGTCCCCTCACCCCGTACGGGGCCACCAAGCTCGCCGGCACGGTCACCGTCACCACCTCCGGACTCGACGCGGTGGTGCTCCGGGTGGGCAACCCCGTCGGGCCCGGGGCGCCGGCCGCCGGGCTGCCGGGCCGGATCGCGGGACTGCTCACGGAGGCCGGCACGGACCCGGACGCGGTCATCCGCCTCGGCGACCTGTCGGCGTACCGCGACTTCGTGGACGTACGCGATGTGGCACGGGCGGCGGTGTCCGCGGCGACGGCCCCCGGACAGCTGCCACGCGTCCTCAACATCGGGGGCGGAAAGGCCGTTCCGGTGCGCGACCTGGTGAGCGGTCTGGCGCGCGTCGCCGGGTTCCGGGGGCGTATCGAGGAGAACGGCGGCGGTTCCGCCCGCTCGGGCGAGGTGTCGTGGCAGTGCTCCGACATCACCGCCGCCGGGGAGGCCCTCGGCTGGCGGCCCACCCTGACCCTCGACGACTCGTTGGCGGCGCTCTGGACGGCAGTTGCGGGGACTGCTCCCGTTCCGCGTCCCGAAGACGACCGGCCGTCATGAGCCTGCTGATTCCGCTGTACGTCCACCCGGGCGAGGACCCGGGGGCCTGGCACCGCCTGATCAGGTCGGCCGACCGTACGTACGGGGTCGTCATCAACCCGGCCGACGGGCCGGGCGAGGGCCCGGATCCCTCGTTCACCGCGGCGGCGGACGCGCTGCGGTCCGCGGGCGCCCGGCTGCTCGGCTATGTCGACACCGACTACGGCGCGCGCGATCCGGACCTCGTCGCGGACGAGGTCCTGCGGCACCGGGACTGGTACGGGACCGAGGGGTGTTTCCTCGACCAGGTGGCGCCGACCCCGGAGGCGATGCCCGGCTGCAAGCGGCTGGTGCAGAGCCTGCGCCGGCTCGGCTCGGCTCCGGTCGTGCTGAACATGGGTGTCCACCCGGCGCCGGGGTACGCGCGCTTCGCGGATCTGCTCGTCACGTTCGAGGGCCACTGGTCCACGTACGTGTCGGCGTTCAGCAGACCGGCCTGGACCGCGCGGCATCCGCCCGAGCGGTTCTGTCATCTGGTCTACGGCGTCCCCGAGGCGCTCGTTCCGCTCGCCGTCCGCACCGCGCGTGAGCGCGGTGCGGCGGTGGCCGGTCCTGTGACGGGTGAACTCCCCAATCCGTGGGCGCGGTTGACGCCCGCCCTGAGCCAGCCGGAGGCCTGAGCGGTACACGTCCCAGAGCGCCGTTCCCGCGCCCGGACCTCCTTGCCCGCACCCCGGCTCCTCGTCGGCGCGGCGGCCTCCTTTCCAGCAGTTCGATGGCATGTCTCGGTCAAATCTGCGAGGCTTCCAGGTGCCGTCGCCCTGACCCCAGGGTGACGGCACGGAAATCTCACCAAGCGACCGCGCGCACCCGCGCGCGGCCCGCGGCCACCCAGCGGCGCACCCCAGTCGTCCCGGGCGGCCACCGAGCAGGCCGGAATCCCGGCCGCCTCAAAGGAGTTTCGTGTGAGACCGACCCCCCTCAAGGCCCTGGCGGCACGCGTTCTCGTCGTCGCCGCCCTGGCCGCAGTCTCGCTCCCCAGCACCCCCGCGGCCGCCTCGCCGCGTACAGCACCGGCGGCAGCGGCCGCCTGCACCCCGTCCCAGGTGGTGACCAACGGCGGCTTCGAGAGCGGCACTTCGCCCTGGACCCAGTCCTCGACCACCGTGATCACCAGCCGCACGGGCCAGAGCGCCCACGGCGGCACCAGCTTCGCCTGGCTGGACGGCGTCGGCAGCACCCACACCGACACGCTCTCGCAGAGCGTGACGATCCCGTCCGGGTGCAGCAGCGCCAGCCTCACCTTCTGGCTGCACATCGACACGGCGGAGACGACCTCGTCGACGGCCTACGACAAGCTCACGGCGAAGATCGGCAGCACGACGCTGGCGACGTACTCGAACCTCAACAAGGCGTCCGGGTACGCCCAGAAGACGTTCGACGTGTCGGCGTTCGCGGGCCAGACCGTGACCGTCGCCTTCACCGGCACCGAGGACTCCAGCCTCCAGACGAGCTTCGTCCTCGACGACCTCGCGCTCAACACCTCCGGTGACACGACCCCGCCGGCCGACTCCACCCGCACCCCGGCCGCCCCCGCCTACACGGTCAGCCTGACCAGCAACACGAGCGGCACCAGCTGGACCGGTCACGAGAGCGTGACCTTCACCAACGCCTCCTCCACCGCGCTCAGCGAGGTGTACCTGAGGCTGTGGGACAACTACCACGGCACCTGCTCCGCGATGCCCATCGCCGTCAGCAACGTCAGCGGCGGCACCGCGGGCGCCCTCTCCGTCAGCTGCACGGCACTCCAGATCAGCCTGGCGTCACCGCTGGCACAGGGCCAGAGCGCGACGATCGGCTTCGACCTGGCCATCACCGTACCCAGCGGCGCCGACCGGTTCGGCTACGACGGGGCCTTCAACAACATCGGCAACGCGCTGCCCGTGCTCGCGGTGAAGGACGGCTCCGGCTGGCACCTGGACCCGTACACCAACAACGGCGAGTCCTTCTACTCCCTGGCCGCCGACTTCAAGGTGACCCTCGACCACCCGACGAGCCTGCTGGTCCCGGCCACCGGCACCTCGGTCGACACCGCCGGCTCCAGCGGCCGCACGATCACCACGGCCACCGCGTCCAAGGTCCGTGACTTCGCCTGGGCCGCCGGGCCGTTCACCAAGATCTCCGGCACCTCCCCCGCCGGCACCGCGATCAACATCTACACCGTCACCGGCATCAGCTCCGCCAACGCCCAGTCCATGCTCACCACCGCCAAGTCCGCCGTGGACGCCCACGCGGCGCGCTTCGGCGCCTACCCGTACGGCGAGCTGGACGCGGTGATCGACAACAACTACTGGTTCGGCGGCATGGAGTACCCCGGGTTCGTCCTCGACCTGGTCAGCACCACGGCGCTCACCCACGAGATCGGTCACCAGTGGTTCTACGGGATCGTCGGCGACGACGAGTACAACAGCCCGTGGCTCGACGAGGCGTTCACGGACTACGCCACCGACCTGGCACAGGGCCTCACCGGCACCAACTGCTGGAACAGCACCTCCTGGGCCTCGACCGCAGAGAAGATCACCAACTCGATGGCCTACTGGGACGCGCACTCGTCCCGCTACTCCACCGTCGTCTACGGCTACGGCAAGTGCGCCCTGCACGACCTGCGGCGCGTGCTCGGCGACACCGTCATGGCCAAGCTCCTCAAGGACTACGCCACGTCCCACTGGTACGGCGTCTCGACCACGGCCGAGTTCAAGGCGGCCGCCCAGGCCGCCACGACCACGGACCTGACGTCGTTCTGGACGACCCACCGTATCGACGGCTGACCGATCACCGTATCGACAGCTGACTGATCCCCCGGTCCGCCGCGGTGGCGCCTTCGGGCGTCACCGCGGCGCGCATGGTCCGCCGGGTCGCGGGCAGGTTCCGCCGTACGGCGGCTCCCGGTCCGGGCGCACGGCGCCCGATCATGGTCGAGTGAGCCGCCGGGCTCGCCGCGAGGAGATGTCATGCTGCTGGTACCGCCCCCGTTCGACCCCGAACTCGGTGTCGCCCTCGCGGCGGTCGGCGGGTCCACGCCCTCCGGGCCGAGCCTTGCGGACATCGCCGCCCTGCGCGCGGCACAGGAACTCGCGGTGCCCGCGTACGACCTCACCGACGGCGGCGCTTTTACGACCTCGGACCTGACGGTTCCGGGGCCGAAGGGCGCGCCCGACATCTCGCTGTTCGTCGTCAGGCCCGTCGCGCCCCCGAAGGACGGGCCGCGCCCGGTGATCTACCACTCCCACGGCGGCGGCATGGTCCTCGGCACCAACCGGGCCGGGGTGGAGGTCGTCCTGGAGTGGGCGAAGGAACTGGACGCGGTCGTGGTGTCCGTCGAGTACCGGCTGGCGCCCGAAGACCCGTACCCGGCCGGGGTGGAGGACGTGTACGCCGGTCTGCTGTGGACAGCGCGGCACGCCGGGGAGTTCGGCGGCGACCCGGAGCGGATCGTCGTGGCGGGCGCCAGCGCGGGAGGCGGCCTGACCGCGGCGCTCGCCCTGCTCGCCCGGGACCGCGAGGGGCCGCGGGCGCTCGGGCAGGTCCTGATGTATCCGATGCTCGACGACCGCAACGACACTCTGTCCGCGCACCAGATGGCGGGCGTCGGCGCCTGGGACCGTACGGCCAACTCGACGGCTTGGACAGCCGTGTTGGGCGATGCCCGCGGCGGCCCGCACGTGCCCGCCTATGCCGCCCCGGCGCGGGCCGCCGACCTGTCCGGACTGCCCCCGGCCTTTCTCGACGTGGGCTCCGCGGAGACCTTCCGGGACGAGGTCGTCGACTACGCGTCGCGGATCTGGCAGGCAGGCGGAGTGGCCGAACTGCACGTGTGGCCCGGCGGTTTCCACGGCTTCGACTCGTTCGCCCCGCACACCGCGCTCGCCCGGACCGCCCGCGCCGCCCGCGTAGCCTGGTTGCGCAGGCTCCTCGCACCATGACGGCTCACTATCCTCGACAGCCGCCGCGCCCACGGTCGTTCAGACGGGCAGAAGGCGGCCGATCAGCGCGCTGAGCTGCTGGGCGTTGCGGCACTCGTGCATCTCGACGAGCTCGGCGTAGGCGAGGGCGGCGGAGTCGCCCGTGCCCCACTGCGAGCGGGCCTCGGGGTTCAGCCAGTAGGCACGGCGGGCCTGCCGGGTGAGCTGCCGGACGGCGGGAAGGTTCGGATCACTCATGTTCGTACGGGCGTCACCGAGCACGAAGACGGTCGTCCGGGAGCCGACCGCCCCGGTGTACCGCTCGGCGAACTCGCCGAACGCGACGCCGTAGTCACTGCTGCCGTGCCAGCCCGTGATCGTCGCCTCGGAACGGATCCGGGCGCTCAGCCCCTCGGGGTCGGCGGCGCCGGGCCCGATCAGCCCGGTCACCTCGTCGACCCGGTTGACGAAGGCGAACACCCGCACCTTGCTGAACTGGTCGTGCAGCGCCTGCACCAGCAGCATCGTGAAGTCCGAGAAGCCCGACACCGACCCCGACACATCGCACAGCAGCACCAGTTCGGGCCGCACGGGACGGCGTCTGCGCAGCACCGGGCGCATCGGCACCCCGCCCGTGGACAGCGATCCGCGCAGGGTCCGCCGCAGATCGATGGTGCCGCGACTGGCCCGGCGGCGGCGCGCGGCGAGGCGGGTGGCCAGTTTGCGCGCGAGCGGCTGTACGACCTTGCGGAGTTCGGCGAGCCGGTCCCGGCCGGCGAACAGGAAGTCGACGCGGTCGGCGGTCGGGGCCACCGCGCGCCGGGCGATCTCGTCACGGTCGCGCCGCTCGGCGATCCGGCGCCGCGCCTCCGTGGCGACCTGCCCGCGGAACACCTCGATGCGGCGGCGGATCTCGTCCTCGAGCAGCCGGTCGGTGAACCCCGCCCCGCCGCCCCGCGCGCGGACCGTGTCCCGCGCACGGGCCATCAGCGTCTGCGGTCGCAGCCGGTCGAGCGTCTGGTACGAGGACCAGCCGTCCGTGGCCGTGGTACCCTCGTAGCCGCCGAACCCGTCGACGGCTTCGATGGCCAACTGCCCCATGAGAGCTTCGTCGTTGGCGGCCAGGGCGGCGGCGAGGCGGTCCCGCAGATCGTCCCGGTCCGCGGGCGGCGCGCCGTCCGGTGCCCCGACGCCCCGCGGGAAGTACACGTCGAAGACGGGGTCGAACACCCGCCGCTGTCCCGGGTTGTGGAGCAGGGTGGCGGCCAGCCCTTCCCGCAGCCGGTCACGGTCCGCGAAGCCCAGCGCCGCCACCGCCTGAGCGGCGTCCACGGTCTCGCCGGTGCCGATCCGCACGCCGTGCGAGCGCAGTGCGCCGACCAGTCCCGTCAGCCGGTCCGCGACTGCGGCGGTCGGCACGGCGGCGTTCACACGGCGCCCAGGTCGAGCTTGGCCGCCGCCTTCAGTACGTCGTCCTGATGCTTGAGGATCACGCCGAGGCTGGCGCGTACGACGTCCTCGTCGAGGGTCTCGGCGCCCAGCGCGAGCAGCGTGCGGGCCCAGTCGATGGTCTCGGCGACGGAGGGGACCTTGCGCAGGTCCATCTCCCGCAGCGCCCCGACGACCCGCACGACGGACTCGGTGAGCGCCTCGTCGAGTCCGGGCACCTTCAGCCGTACGATCCGGCGCTCCAACTCCTCGTCGGGGAAGCCGATATGGAGGAAGAGACAGCGGCGGCGCAGCGCCTCGGACAGTTCGCGGCTGGCGTTCGAGGTGAGCACGACGAAGGGGCGGCTGGTCGCCGCGATCGTGCCCAGCTCGGGGACGGTGACCTGGAAGTCGCTGAGCACTTCGAGCAGCAGGCCCTCCACCTCGACGTCGGCCTTGTCGGTCTCGTCGATCAGCAGGACCTTCGGGTCGTCGCCGCGGATGGCGGTCAGCAGCGGGCGCGCCAGCAGGAACTCCTCGCTGAAGATGTCCGTGCGCGTCTCGTCCCACGTCTCGTCCCGGCCGGCGGTGATGCGCAGCAGCTGTTTGGCGTGGTTCCACTCGTACAACGCCCGTGACTCGTCGACGCCTTCGTAGCACTGGAGGCGGATCAGCCGGGCCCCGGCGACCTGGGCGACGGCCTTGGCGAGTTCGGTCTTGCCCACACCGGCGGGGCCCTCCACCAGGAGGGGTTTGCCGAGGCGGTCGGCCAGGAAGACCGTCGTGGCGACGGCGGGAGACGCGAGATAGCCCGTGTCGGCGAGGCGTGCGGAGACGTCGTCGACGGATGTGAACAGCAACGGGGCCTCCAGCACGCGCGGACGAGGTCGGGCTCACTATCTAAGCGCTTGTTCACCCTCGCTGTCACGTGTGACGGCCCCCACGGCACCCGGTGGAAGGCTCCGGGAAGGCGTCCCTCCCCCGAGGCCCAGGGGGCCTAGGAGACCCGCAGTACGATCTTGCCCCGCCGGTGCTCCCGTTCGAGGGCCGCGTACGCTCCCGGGGCGCTCTCCAGCGGCACGATCCGGTCGACCTGCGGAACCAGCAGGCCCGCCTCGACGAGTGCCGTCAGCTCCTCCAGACCGGCGCGGTCCGGCTCGACCACGAAGAACACCGCGCGGGCGTCCGCCCCGTCCGGCGGTGTCGGCGGCGCGACGACGCTGACCAGCACTCCGCCCGGACGCAGCACCTGCCAGGAACGGGCCTGGGTGTCCCCTCCGACGGTGTCGAGCACGACGTCGGCGTCCTTCACCTCGGCCTCGAAGCGCCGGCCGGCGTAGTCGATCACGGTCTCCGCGCCCAGGCCACGCACGAAGTCCGCGTCCCGGGCCGCAGCGGTGGCCGTCACCTCCGCCCCCAGCGCGGCCGCGACCTGCACCGCGAACGAGCCCACGCCACCCGCCGCGCCGTGCACCAGCACCCGCTGCCCCGGCGCGACACCGGCATGGGTGACAAGCCCCTGCCACGCCGTCAGACCCGCGAGCGGCAGCGCGGCCGTCCGCTCGTGGTCGAGCGACCCCGGCTTCGCGGCGAGATCCGCCGCGGGAACGGTCACGTACTCGGCCGCGGCCCCGTCCCGGGTGAAGGGAATCAGACCGTAGACCGCCTCACCGGGCCTGAAGTCCGCCACACCGTGACCGAGCTCGGCCACGACTCCGGAGAACTCCTTCGACGGCACGACCGGCAGTCGCGGGCTGCCGGTACCGTCGAAGCTGTCGGTCCAGGTCGCGTCCCAGCCCAGCTCCCCCGAGGTGACCGACGCCGCCCGCACCTCGACCAGCACGTCACCGGGACCGGGGACCGGCTTCGGCGCGACCTCGTACATCAGCTCCTCCGGCCCGCCCCGCCGATGACCGCGCACCGCGTGCATCGTGCCGTTCATCCGGTTCCTCCTCATCGGGACGGCACAGGGCCGCCGTCGAGTCGATCGCCATCGGGTCCTGCGGCTCCGGCACGGACCGGCCGTTCTTCACGATAGATCCGGGACCGGCGGCTTTCCTGCCGGGCCCGTGCCCCGCGCCGTCGCGAGAGCGGGAGCGGCGCCTTTCCCACGGGGCTCGACCGGTGCCTCGTACGGCAGCGGAAGCGGGCTCCCGGTCATCGAGGGCCGCGAGGCGTCCTGGCCGCGCCGTGAACGGTCCCGCGGCCGGCCGCGGGAAGGCGCGCCGGGCGGCAGAGAGGCCTGACCCGTCACCACGGGGGGAGCGACGGGCCAGACCCTCCGTCCACGGTGCCATGCCCGGACCGTGTCGCGCAGTGTCTTCGCGAAGTCCCGCACGGCGCGACGCGCGGACGCCCCGCGCCGTGGCTCCCTGACCTGGCCGGTCCTCCCGAGGGCCCACGGTGACCGCCTGCAACAATCTGCGGTAGCGCCGATGTTCGTCACGGCGTGCCGCGAACGATGGAGGAGCCTGTGCCACTGCCGTCACGCCCCCTGCGAAAACTGGGCTTCCTGACCATCGGCCTTTTCGACGAGGACGACCCGGGGCGCGGCCACGAGTCCACGCTCGGCATCATCGAACTGGGCGAGCGGCTGGGCTTCGACAGCGCGTGGCTGCGCCACCGCCATCTCCAGTACGGCATCTCCTCGCCCGTCGCCGTGCTGGCTGCCGCCTCACAGCGCACCCGCCGCATCGAGCTCGGGACGGCCGTCATACCCGTGGGCTGGGAGAACCCGCTGCGACTCGCCGAGGACCTGGCGACCGTCGACGTGCTGGCCGGTGGCCGCCTCAACCCGGGAGTCAGCGTCGGCCCGCCCATGCACTACGAGCGGGTGAAGCACGCTCTCTATCCCGACACCGGCGAGAGCGAGGACTTCGGATACGCGCGCGTGGAACGGCTGTTGGACTTCGTGCGCGGCAAGCCGGCCACCGACTTCAGCGGGACGGAGGGCTTCGAGGTCTTCTCGGACCGCGTACAGCCGCACTCCCTGGGCCTGGGCCGCCGCATGTGGTACGGCGGCGGCAGCCTGCGGTCGGCCCGGTGGGCGGGCGAGCACGGGATGAACTTCCTGACCAGCAGCGTCGTGAAGGCGGAGGAGTCCGAGGACTTCGCCGGGATCCAGCTCTCCCATGTGCGGGCCTTCCGCGCCCACCACCCGGACGGCGAGGGCGCCCGCGTCTCGCAGGGGCTCGTCGTGATCCCCACCGACAGCGCCTCCCCCGAGCAGCGCGCGAAGTACGAGGAGTACGCCCAGGGGCGGCTGCCGCGCACGACGACACCGCAGGGGCCCGCGCGTCTGATGTTCGCGCCCGACCTCGTCGACAGCTCCGACCACATCGCCGAACAGCTCTACGCCCAGGCCGCGTTCAGGGAGATCGACGAGGTGGCGTTCGCCCTTCCGTTCACCTTCGGCCACGAGGACTACGTGCAGATCCTCACCGACATCGCCACGAAGCTGGGCCCGGCGCTGGGGTGGCGACCGGCCGCCTGAACGGAGCCGGGGAACCCGCCGGGTGGCGTGATCGCCCCCGGCGGGGCCGGGTCGACGCCGAACACGCCGTCCCCGCCCGCCCGGGAGCGTCTCGCGGCGGTCAGTCCCTGAGGCGGTCGATCTGCCGGATCTTGTTGGTCGCGTCCAGGGCGGCGACCTTGTAGGACTCGGCGAGCGTCGGGTAGTTGAAGACGGCGTCGACCAGGTAGTCGACCGTTCCGCCGCAGCCCATGACGGCCTGACCGATGTGGATGAGCTCGGTCGCGCCGGTACCGAAGCAGTGGACGCCGAGGAGTTTACGGTCCTCGGGCGAGACCAGCAGCTTCAGCATGCCGTGCGAGTCACCGATGATCTGCCCCCGGGCCAGTTCCCGGTAGCGGGACATGCCCACCTCGAACGGTACGCAGTCCGCGGTGAGTTGATCCTCGGTCCGGCCGATGAAGCTGATCTCCGGGATGGTGTAGATGCCGATCGGCTGGAGGTCGAGCATCCGGTTCACCGGCTCTCCGCAGGCGTGGTACGCCGCCGTACGGCCCTGTTCCATCGAGGTGGCCGCGAGCGCCGGGAAGCCGATGACGTCCCCGACGGCGTAGATGTGCGGCACCTCGGTGCGGTAGTGCTCGTCGACGGTGATCCTGCCGCGCGGGTCGGCGGACAACCCCGCCTTGTCCAGGTCGAGTTCATCGGTGAGGCCCTGTCGGCCCGCCGAGTACATGACCGCGTCGGCGGGGATCTTCTTGCCGCTCTCCAGGACCGTGAGCGTGCCCCGGGCGTGGCGCTCGACGGCGGCGACGGTCTCACCGAACCGGAAGGTGACGGCGAGGTCCCGCAGGTGGTACTTCAGCGACTCGATGACCTCGACATCACAGAAGTCGAGCATCCCGGAACGCTTCTCGACCACCGTGACCTTGGAGCCGAGGGCGGCGAACATGGAGGCGTACTCCATGCCGATCACACCGGCGCCGACGATGACCATGGAGCGCGGCACCTGCTCCAGGTTCAGGACGTTGTCCGAGTCCATGATCGTCCGCCCGTCGAACTCGACGGTGTCGGGCCGCGCCGGACGCGTACCCGTGGCGATGACGATGTGGTCGGCGCTCAACAGCTTTTCGTTGCCGTTCACTTCGACCAGGGCGACGGTGTGGTCGTCCACGAAACGGCCGGTACCGGCGAACAGGGACACATGGTTGCGCGAGAGCTGGTTGCGGATGACGTCGACCTCGCGACTGACCACGTGCTCGGTGCGAGCGGTCAGATCGGCGACGGTGATGTCCTCCTTCAGGCGGTAGCTCTGGCCGTAAAGATCCCGCTGGCTGAGGCCGCTGAGATACAGGACCGCCTCACGCAGCGTCTTGGAGGGGATGGTTCCGGTGTGGATGGAGACCCCGCCGACCATGTCGGGGCGGTCGATGACGGCGACCCGACGGCCGAGCTTGGCCGCCGCGATGGCGGCCTTCTGTCCACCCGGGCCGGATCCTATGACAAGCATGTCGAAGTCGCGCACCTGCGGAGTCTGTCAGCCCGGGACCGCTTCCCGAAAGGGTGAACGGGTGATCAGTCGCCGGAGTGACGGATGAAGCGACAGCGCGCGGTGCCGCCGCCGTCAACCGCCGGGCACCCCAGGTCCGTACGGCGGCGCTCCCCCAGGTCCGTAAGACATCCCTCCGCCCTGCGCCCTCCCTCCTGTCCCCGTCCGGGTGGCCGCCGCCCGCTCCTGCACCCTCGGAGCGACAGGTACCCGTCCTGCGCCCTGTCCAGGTGGCGGCCGTCCGTCCTGTCTTCGCGCGGCGGCGTCCGGAAGGACCGTCGGCGTCAACGGCGGCCGGGCGGGCAGCTGTTGGCGTGCGGGCGGGGCGAAAGGGAAGGTCCGGGGAACGAAAATCAGCGGCAGGCGAACGCATGCCGGAATGGGGCGCGGGCATCGCCCGTGTGGGCTACATTCGGGAATCCTTGGCATCGGCGCCTCCGGGGGTGAGGTCACGTCGAGGAGAATTCCGGAGCGGCGAATGCACAAGTCCCACCTTCCTCCACCGCCAACCGCACCCACTCAGGGGGGACTCGCCGACAGCCTCCGCGAAACGGCGCTCAGCACCCCTGATCTGCCGCAGCTCGCGCGCCGCGCCGAGGGTCGCTCGGGCGCCTGGACGCAGATGACGGCGGCCGAGCTGTGGGGCGAAGTGGTCGACGTGGCGCGGGGGCTCGTCAGATCCGGCATCCGGCCGGGCGACCGCGTGGCCATCATGGCGCGCACCCGCTACGAGTGGACCGTGCTCAGCTATGCCCTGTGGTCGGTCGGCGCGGAGATCGTGCCGATCTACCCGACCTCGTCGCACGAACAGGTCGCGTGGATCCTGAAGGACGCGCACTGCGTGGGCGTGGTGGTCGAGGACGAGCAGGGCGTCATGACGATCGGCTCGGCCTGCGCGGCGCTCCCGTTCCTGCGCCATGTCTGGCAGTTGGACACCGGGGCGATCGCGCAGCTGGTCGAGCGCGGCCGGGCGATACCGGTGACCGCGGTCGACTCGCTGCGCCGGATCGTGCTGGCCGACTCCACCGCGGTCGTCGCGTACACCTCCGGCACGACGGGGCAGCCCAGGGGATGCGCGCTGACGCACCGCAGCCTGGCGAGCCCCTGCGACACGCTGCTCGAAGGGTGGAGACAGACGGCGGCTCCGCCGGGCGTGCAGCCGGCCGTCCTGGCCTTCCTGCCCTTCTCCCACGTCTACGGCCTGATGGTCCAGGGGCTGTGTCTGCGCGGCGGCATCCTGATGGGGCACGAGCCCGATCTGAGGGAGGCGACACTCTCCGAGGCGATGCTCTCGTTCCGGCCGACCTATCTCTACGCCGTCCCGTCGGTGTTCGAGAGGATCTACAAGAACTTCGTGAAGGCGTCCCAACGGGCCGGTCGCAGCGCGCTGTTCGAGCGGGCGGTGCGCACGGCGCAGGACTTCGCCCTGGCCGAGGAGCAGCAGCGGCTGGGCACGGGGACGGGCCCGGGCTTCGATCTGCGGCTTCAGCATTCCCTCTACGAGAGGACGGTGTACAAGCGGTTGCGCGCCGCGCTGGGCGGGCGGGTGTGCGGCGCGGTCTCGGGCGGCTCCCCGCTGAACCGTGAACTCGCCCTGTTCTTCGCGGGAATCGGCATCCTGATCCACGACGGATACGGGCTCACCGAGACCAGCGGAGGAATCACCGCTCAGCCGGTCGGGCGGGAGAAGTTCGGCACCGTCGGACGGCCGCTGCCGGGCACGGAGATCCAGGTGTCCGACGACGGGGAGATCCACGTGTGGGGGCCCTCCGTGTTCCAGGGATACATCAACGACGCGGCGGCGACCAGGGCTTCGTTCCGGAACGGCTGGCTGGCGACCGGGGACATCGGTCAGGTCGACGCCGACGGATACCTGACCATCACCGGGCGCAAGAAGGACATCATCATCACCAGCAGCGGGAAGAGCGTGGCCCCCGCCGCCCTTGAGGAACGGCTGCGGGTCCACCCGCTCATCCATCAGGCGGCCGTCGTGGGCGACAACCGGCCCTGCGTGGGCGCCCTCATCACCCTGGACCCCGAGTTCGTGACGCACTGGCGTGCCTCCCGGGCCAAGGGGGAGACACCCGCCCGGGACGCGCGTGAGGAGAACGAGCTGCGCGAGGAGGTCAGGCGCGCGGTCGCGGCGGCCAACACCACCGTGTCCCGCTCCGAGTCCATCCGGGTCTTCCGTGTCCTGCCGGAGCCGTTCGACCTGTCCAACGGGCTGCTGACCCCCTCGCTGAAACTGCGCCGGGACGCGATCGCCCAGAGGTACGCGGCCGAGATCGAGGCGATGTATCAGACCTCGTCGAGGGTTCCGCGGGAGGCGGCGATCGGCGAGCCGTCGATCCTGGACGACTCGGACAACGTGTTCCGGTGACCGGGACACGGTCGGCCGACGGCGCGCCGCGGAACATAGGTGCCTCCCAGGAGTGACCTCAGCGGCGTGACACGGCTCCTGGTCCCCGGCTGCTCGGTACTGTTCATGCGCCCACCTTGCGCCGGCCCCGCCGGAACGACCAGCCCCCTCCCGTGCGCAGCACCCCCGGTCCTGGTACCGGCACCACCACGCTCACCGGGAATACGGGGCTCCTCGCTCAACCGGACCCGGTGGCGGGTGAAGCGGTGGTCCCGGCGCACGGTAGCCGCAAGGTGAAGGCTGTGCCGGTGCCGGGTTCGCTGGTGACGGTGACCGTTCCGTCGTGGGCGGCGGCGAGTTGACGGACGATGGCGAGGCCCAGGCCGCTGCCGCCGGTGCGCCGGCTGCGGGACTTCTCCGCGCGCCAGAACCGGTCGAAGACGCTGGCCAGATCTCCGGGATCGATGCCGCCCCCGGTGTCGGCCACCTCGAACACGACGTGACCGTCGTCGTGGTGCGCGGAGAGGGTGACCGTGCCGCCGGCCGGGGTGTGGCGGGTAGCGTTGGACACCAGGTTGCCGAGCGCCTGCCGCATCCGTACGGGATCCGCGTCCAGCCAGGGCGTGCCGGCCACCTCGGTCACCAGGCGGATGCCGGCGGCCTCCGCCCCGACCCGGTGTGCCGCGGCGACCTGTTCGAGGAGTTCGTCGGCGCGCACCTCCTCGCGGTGCAGTCGCAGGGTGCCCGCGTCGGCGGCCGCGAGGTCCTGGAGGTCGTCGATGACGCGCTGCAGGACCACGGCCTCCTCGTGCAGGGAGGACAGCAGTTCCGGGTCGGGGTCGACGAGGCCGTCGCGGGCCACCTCGAGCCAGCCGCGGATATTGGTGAGCGGGGTGCGCAGTTCGTGCGCGATGTCGCTGACCATCGCCTTGCGCTGCGCCTCCATCCGCTCGCGGCGCTCGGTCAGTTCGTTGAAGGCGAGCGCCAGGATGCCGGTCTCGTCCTGGGTGGTGACGGGCACCCGTACATGCCGTTCGGGCGGTTGCCGCGCGGCCTGGGTCAGCGCGCGCAGGGGGCGTACGAGCCGGGTGGCGACCAGCGCGGTCACGGCCACGGTGAGGGCGAGGACGAGTCCGGCGACACCGAACACCTTGGCCTTGTTGGCCGTGGACATGTCGAAGCGGGGGACGGGCCTGTCCCCCGTGCCGAGGAAGAGCTGGGCCACCGGGGCGACGTAGGGCGCGAGTTGACGGCGTCGGGCGTCGTCGACGCAGGCGTTCGTCGTCCGGGCCAGGGCGCCGTGCCGGTCGATCGCCCTCTTCTCGAACAGGTAGGGGGCCGGGGTGGCTCCGCCCGTGGCCTCCAGCGAGAGTGCCACGGGCTGGCCGAGGAGCACCTTGTGCCGGTCCAGACACGTCCGGGTGAGCGCCGACAGAGCGTCCAGGGCCTTCTGCTCGGTCGGGGTGGGGGTGTTGAGCAGCCCGTCGGCGCACTCGGTCGGCACATAGCCGGAGTCGGCTCTCCCGTCCTCGTCCGTCAGGACGGTACGGCCGCTCGGCATCCGGTCCAGGCGGGTCTGAATACCGTTGCGCGCGAAGCACAGTTGGCGCACCGTGGCCAGCTTGGCCACCCGCAGGCGCTCGGTCGCCGGCAGCCGATAGGGCCCCACCGCGCGGGGGTCGACACCGGCGAGCTGCGCACCGGATTCCGTGTAGGTGTCGGTGCGCAGCGGGTCGATCGTGGCGGCGGCCCGGGGCGGCAGGGAGGTCCCGCGGGCCGCGGAGTCCGCGAACGGGGTGCGGTCGCCCGCGGTCAGGGCGATGCGCCGGCCCGTCCTCCGCGAGATCGTGCGCAGCGTCCCCGCGACACCGGACCAGTCGGGATGGGTGGCCGCGTATCCGCTGAGCTGCCGGAGGATGTCCGTGTCCTCGGCGAGCACCTGGCCCTGCTCCTCCTGGATGGCCCGGGTGGTGGTCTGCACCGCGAGCCAGGCCGTCGCGGCCACGGAGCACACGGCGATGAGCACGGAGGTGATCAACAGCCGCACCAGCAGGCTCTTGCGCAGCGGCATGGCGCGGCTCACGCCCGGTCGCCCGCGAGCTTGTACCCGACGCCGAACACCGTCAGCAGGCGCGTCGGACGGCGCGGATCCGCCTCGATCTTCTTGCGCAGGTTCATGATGTGCACATCGATGGCCCGTTCGGTCGAGGCCCGGTCGATGCCCCGGGTGCGGTGCAGCAACTGCCTTCGGGAGAAGACCCGTTCGGGTTCGCCGGCCATCGCGAGCAGGATCTCGTACTCGCCCGGAGTGCACTCCACAGGCGAGCCGTCGCACAGGACCGTGTGCCGTTCCGGGTCGACCGTGATCCCGGCTGCCCTGACGACCGGATCGCCGCGCCGCTCGCCGGCGGGCCGTCCGCTGCGCCTGAGCACCGTACGGATACGGGCCATCAGCTCGCGCGGACTGTACGGCTTGGTCATGTAGTCGTCCGCGCCGAGCCGCAGACCGAGCAGTACGTCGTCCTCGGTGGAGCGGGCGGTCAGCATCAGGACGGGGATGTCGTCGTTCTCGCGCAGCGCCCGGCACACCTCGAACCCGTCGACCACCGGGAGCATGAGGTCCAGGACGACGAGGTCGGGCCGGTGCCGCCGGACCTCGTCGAGAGCGGCCCCGCCGTCGTGGACCACGGTCGCCGTATGCCCCTCGCCCAGCAGTGAGCGGCGTATCAGCTCCGCCTGCTTCTCATCGTCCTCCGCGACCAGCACATATGCGCACACGCGGCCGATGGTAGGGGCTGCGGGGCGCGATTCGGCCGGTGAGAGGGGCTTCCCACACCCTGACACCTTCCTCACATCCTCCGGGGACACTGCGGCGGTTCCGACGCCGGTGAGGCTTCCAGGAGTGCGCTGCGGGCCGGCGGGACCTCCCGGAGGGCGTCAGCGTGCCAGCGAGGCCGCGTCCCCCATGACCACCACGGGGTGAAGGGCGGGGTCCAGAGCGCGCATCAGCTCCTTCAGGTCGTCCTCGCGCAGTCCGACGCAGCCGTGTGTCGGACCGCCGTGGTCCACGTGCAGCCAGATGCCTCCGCCGCGGGCCGCGCCCATCGGCCGGGTCCAGTCCAGGGGTGTGGTGCCGGGGCTGCGGTTGTAGTCGATGGCGACCACGTAGTCGAAGGAGCCGGCCAGCGGCTCGCCGTCGAAGCCCGTGCCGGGTGAGGTGAAGGCGCCCGAGCGGTCGTACGGGAGCCGGGTGCCGGGGTCGGGCAGCAGCCCGCCCGCGTCCGTCAAGGTGAAGACGCCTATGGGGGAACGCAGATCACCGGCGTGGTGGTGGTCGGTCCAGCCCTTGAGGGCGTTGTGCGCGGGCCTGCTCGGGGCCGCCTGCCAGCCCACCTCCGTACGTTCGTAGAACACCACGCTGGACAGCGAGGAGTTCCTGCCCCGGCCGGTCACCACGACCGCCTGACGGGTCCGCGACGGGATCGCGGCCAGGGTCCTGGGCCCGAGTCCCGGCAGTTGTCGCGGGACCGTCGCTCGCGAGGAGGTCGGGGCGGGGGCCGGTGCCGCCACGCCGTGGCGCGTCGGGGAGCCGTCCGCTCCGGGGCCGAGCCTCTCGGCCGGGCTACCGCCGCAGCCGGTGAGCAGGAACGAGGCGGCGACGATCGCCACCGGAACACGGTGTACAGGGTTGATCATGCGTCGACCCTGACCGACACATATGAGGAACTCGTCAGGTCGTCCATGGTTCGCCGAATACCCGGGCCGCGCCGGATCACCGGTGCTCCGGCCTGTCGTGATCATCACGTCACCGTGACCCGTCATATCAGGCGTGACCGACCCGCTCGTGCGGGGCGACGGCCTCCCGCGAGTTCACCCATCCCAGCAGGGACACCGAGACGACCGCCGCGAACGCGCACCACGTCGAGACGAACTCCAGCTCCCACAGCGACCAGCAGATCGCCGCGCCCCCTCCGACCAGGACCCCGAGCAGCAGCAGCCCCCGGTCGCCGGAGATCAGCAGCGCGCCGACGGTGGCGAACAGGTAACCCGCGATGACCAGTTCGGGCTGCGGCAGGTCGACGGCATACCCCATGGTGTGGCCGCGGATCTCGGCCCGCACGGGATGGACGGCCATGGCGTGCGTGAGCGCCGCCGCGGTCGCGACACCGGCGGCGAGCGGGAACAGAAGCCGGCGCCGGGCACGGCGCGGCGCCGCGCACAGCACGCCCAGCGGCACCCACACCGCCAGCAGCGGAAGGGCGATCACGGCCCAGGCCACGGTGGCGGGACCCGTACCGCCACCCGCGTCCCAGACCCGGGACTCGACGATCTGGTGGGCGCCGAGCAGCAACGGCAGCGCGGCCAGCGGGAGATCCCGCCTCCGCCGCGCCCGGATCACACAGGCCACCCCGACAGCGGCGACACCGGCACCGGCCACCAGATCGGCCGTCGCACTCCAGCACATCGCGCCACCCTGAAATCCGCCGTCACGAGATCCCGCCGTCCGGAGTCACGCTACGGCGCCGTACGGCCGAAATCCGGCATGGCCATGCCGCAGGACCACTCGGAGGGCCGCCGCGAGCGGGACTCCCCACCCCGGCAGGCAGGGGGTCCGGCCTGCCGGTCGATCCCCCGCTGCGGCCAGGCACTTCATGAAGTTTCAACAAAGGTATCCGTACGGTCCGGTTCGCCCCTGTGCCGCGACCGCGAAGAGTGATTGGGTGGTCCCCGGCCATGCCATCCAACAAGCAGGAGAGCTCCGCAACCATGAGCACCCCGTACACCTTCGAATACAAGGTCGTCACGTTCCGAGAGTCGCTGATCGGCGACGCGCTGGACAGCGACAAGCTGGAAAAGGTCCTGAACAAGCACGCCGAGGACGGGTGGGCGCTCAAGGCGATCACGGCCGCGGACGTCAAGGGCCGCATAGGTCCCGGTGCCGTGGAGGGGCTGCTGCTCACCCTGGAGCGTCCGCGCGCCTGACGCTCGTGCGGTGCGAGCGGCGCCGAAGCGGGAGATGCTGTTGCTGATGGGACAGCGGATCCGCAGGTGCTACTGATGCCGTCGGAGGCCTTCCGGCACGGAAGGCCTCTCACGGCTGAACTCACGTCCGGGAACCCGACGAGGTCCCGCACCCCGCGCGACCGCTGTCGGCCAGTGCGGTCGGGACGGACGGCCCAGTGAGGTCAGGACGGACGGCGATGAAGAGCGACGGAACACTCCACACCGGTGTCGTCACCAGCCAGTCGGTGTTCGGCGCGCCGTGCTGGGTCAACCTGACCACCCGCGATCTGCGGGCCGCCGAGCGCTTCTACACCGCGGTTCTCGGCTGGAGATGGGCCTCGGGCACCCGGATGGGCGACCAGTACCGGATCGCCCGTGTCGCCGGGACTCCCGTCGCCGGAATCTCCGAGGTCGACTTCGTGGCGAGGACCGCGGTCGCCTGGACCCCCTTCTTCGCCGTGGCCTCCGCGGACGAGACGGTCTCGCGCAGCCAGGAACGCGGCGGTACGACCGCGGTGGGGCCGATCTCACTGCCACCGGGCCGGGCCGCGCTGCTGGCCGACCGGGACGGCGCGGTCTTCGGCATCTGGGAGGGCGCCCTGGTCTCCGGGTGGGAACGCTGGCGCAGCGCGGCCCCTGCCTTCGTCCGCCTGCACACCCGCGACGCCTTCGACGCCGCCATCTTCTACGGGGAGGTACTGGGCTGGGCGTCCGGGGGCCCCGGCTGCTGCGAGGTGGGCTACGAGGAGAACGAGGTCGTGCTGCGCAGCCTCGGCGACGTGGTGGCCCGGATCTACTCCGGGGCGGTGGGTGCCGCCCCCGACCCCAGCGTCCGGCCGCACTGGCAGATCCACTTCGCGGTCGACGACGTGGAGGCCTGCGTCCGCGCGGCGCGCGTCAACGGCGGCACCGCCCGTCAGCAGGGTGTCGGCTCGATGGAAGCCGTCCTCACCGACCCCGACGGGGCTCGCTTCACGGTGACCTCCCGGGCCGCCGGATGACAGCGCGGACGGGGCGCTCACGAGCGCTCCGCGGCGAGGTCGCGCGGCCCACGACGCGACGGATTACTCCGTTCGGGCTCCAATAGAGGATGACGGGATACCACCGGTTACGACAGGCGCCGCCGACCCCCGCGGTCACGCGGCGACCCGATGGAGGTCCGCGATGCCCACTGCTCTCCGGCTCCTGCACGCTCTCTCCCCCGAACACCGCGAACGGCTGATGAGCGTGGCCCGCGAGGTCTCCTTTCCCGCGGACGGGCCGATCTTCGAGGAGGGAGGCACCGCCGACCGCTTCTGGGTGGTCCGCTCCGGCACGGTCTCCCTGTACCAGCGGGTCATCGCCGAACGACGGATCAGCGTCGCGCAGCTCGGGCCCGGCGACCTGCTCGGCTGGTCATGGCTGTTCCGCCCGCACACCTGGGACTTCGGCGCCGAGGCGTTCAGTCCGGTGCGCGCCTACGAGTTCGACGCCGCCGAGGTACGCACGCTGTGCGACCAGGATCCGACGCTGGAACTGTCGCTGACCCGGACGATCGGCGCGATCCTGGCCCACCGTCTCGAAACGACCCGGGCGGCGCTCATCGAGCACTACGCGCGCCGCGGGGGCGGCGGCTGAGAGGACGCGGCCGAGGTCACGCCGCCGGTCCTGCCCAGTGTCGGACCCGGCTGCGACAGTGATCTCTTATGAACGACATTCTCGGTTCCCAGGACGCCCCGGACTCCTTCGCGTTCCTGCCCGGCGCGGTCCACTCGCCCGTGATCCTGCACGTGCCGCACTCCTCCCGGGAGATTCCGGCGCCGGTCCGTGACGGCATCCTCCTCGGCGACGCGGCGCTGGAGGGCGAGTTGGACCACATCACCGACGCGCACACCGCTGAACTGGCGGCCGCCGTGGCCGAGGCGGCCGGGCTGACGCCGTGGCGGTTCGTCAACCGGCTGTCCCGGCTGGTCGTCGATCCCGAGCGCTTTCCGGACGGGCGGGAGGAGATGCTGGCGGTCGGTATGGGCGCGGTCTACACGCGGACGACACACCGGGCGCCGCTGCGGACCGCGGACTTCGATCCGCGGCCGCTGACCGACCGCTACTTCCACCCGTACGCGCGGGCGATGACGGACGCGGTCGCCGACCGGCTGGCCGCCACCGGACGGGCCGTGATCATCGACGTCCACTCGTATCCGGCGGTACGGCTGCCCTACGAACTGCACGGTGACGGGCCGCGGCCGCCGGTCTGCCTGGGGACCGACTCCTTCCACACACCGCCGGAACTGGTAGCGCTCGCGGAGAAGGCGTTCGCGGGACTCGGCGGTGTGGGGATCGACAGCCCGTTCTCGGGCGCGTACGTCCCCTTGCGGCACTACGAGCGGGAACCGCGGGTCGCGGCGCTGATGGTGGAGATCCGGCGGGACACGTACATGAAGGAGCCGGGAGGGCCGGTGGGCCCCGGCTTCCCGCGTCTGGTCGCGGCCCTGACGACGCTGGTGGACGCCGTGGGCGGGTAGAGCCGGAGCGCCGACGCCGCGGGCGGGTGGAGCCGGAGCGCCGTGAGCGGGTAGCCAGGGAGCGCGGGACCTCCTAGGGTCGATGGTAAGCAAGCGCTCAGCCACCTATCCAGGGAGGGCACAGGACCATGCCGGTCGTCGACGCGTGGATGCAGCACCCCACTCTCCGCCACTCCAACCACGAGATGTTCGAGTCCCTGCGCCGCTGGACCGGCATGAAGGTGCTGGAGGAGGAGATGCCGGTCGAGGTCACGCTGACCGCGCTGGCGGCGGCCGACGTGGACACCGGTCTGTCCTCGGCCTGGTACGGACCCCAGGGCGCGCTGATCACCAACGACGAGGTCGCCGGATTCGTGGCGCGGTCGAAGGGCCGGCTGCGCGGGGTCGCGGGCGCCGACCTCACACGCCCTGTGGCGGCTGTACGGGAACTGCGGCGGGCCGTCGAGGAGTTGGGCTTCGTGGCCCTGCGGATCATTCCGTGGCTGTGGCAACTGCCGCCCACCGACCGGCTCTACTACCCCCTGTACACCGCCTGCGCCGAACTCGGCATCCCCTTCTGCACCCAGGTCGGGCACACCGGCCCGCTGCGGCCCTCCGAGACCGGCCGGCCCATCCCGTACATCGACCAGGTCGCGCTCGACTTCCCCGAACTGACCATCGTCTGCGGGCACATCGGCTACCCGTGGACCACGGAGATGATCGCGGTCGCCGACAAGCACGCGAACGTGTACATCGACACCAGCGCCTACACCACCCGCCGCTACCCCCCGGAGCTGGTCGGGTATCTGCGCGGCCGGGGGCGGCGCAAGGTCCTCTTCGGCTCCAACTACCCCATGATCACACCGAGTCGGGCGCTGGAGCACCTCGGCGAGCTGGGCCTGGACGAGGAGACCACCGCGTTGTTCCTTTCGGGCAACGCCCGGCGCGTCTTCCGCCTCCCCGATCATTCGTAGATGCTGGAGCCGGAACACCGTCGGACGTTGAGGTGAGGGCAGCCCGGCCATGGCTTTGCGGATCAGCGCCACCAACCCCGAGCATCCCGCGCTCCTGCTCGAACTGCCGTGGCAACTGCCCCTGGAGGAGTGGCCCGAGCACCTTCTGGTGCCGCTGCCGCGCGGCATCTCCCGGCACGTGGTGCGCTACGCGCGCGCCGGTGACGAGGTGGTGGCCGTCAAGGAACTCGCCGAGCGGCCCGCGGTGCGCGAGTACGAGCTGCTGCTCGGCCTGGACCGGCTCGCGATCCCCGCGGTCGACCCGCTCGCCGTGGTCACCGGCCGCGCGGACGCGGCGGGAGAGCCGCTGGAGTCGGTGCTGATCACCCGGCACCTGGGCGGCTCACTGCCGTACCGGTCGATGTTCGAGACGACCATGCGGCCAGCCACCATGCACCGGCTGATGGACGCGCTGGCCGTCCTGCTGGTGCGGCTGCACCTGGCCGGCTTCGCCTGGGGCGACTGCTCGCTGTCCAACACGCTGTTCCGGCGCGACGCGGGAGCGTACGCCGCGTACCTGGTGGACGCCGAGACGGGCGAACTGCACCCGCGGCTCAGCACCGGGCAGCGGGACTACGACCTCGATCTCGCCCGTGTGAACATCAGCGGCGAACTGCTGGACCTGGAGGCGGCCGGCGCCCTGCACCCCTCGGTGGACCCGATCGAGTTCGGCCGGGAGATCTGCGCGCGCTACCGGAGCCTGTGGGAGGAGCTGACCCGCACCTCCGTCTACCCGGCCGGCAAGTACCACTACATCGACCGCCGCATACGCCGCCTCAACGACCTCGGTTTCGACGTCGCCGAGATGCAGATCGCGAGCTCCTCCAACGGCGACACCGTGACCTTCGTGCCCAAGGTCGTCGACGCGGGCCACCACCAGCGCCAGCTGCTGCGGCTGACCGGCCTCGACACCGAGGAGAACCAGGCCCGCCGGCTCCTGAACGACCTGGAGAGCTGGATGGCCACCCAGGACGATTACGCGCCCAGTGGCCCTCGCCCGGGCTCCCGGTCCGCTTCGGGCGGCGGGCACCCGCATGCCGCCCGGCCGGAGGTGCTCGCCCACCGCTGGGTCCGGGACGTGTTCCGGCCGACGGTCCGGGCGGTGCCGCAGGACCTGCGCGGCTCCATGGACCCGGCCGAGCTCTACCACGAGCTCCTCGAACACCGCTGGTTCCTGTCCGAGCGCGCCCAGCACGACATCGGCCTGGACGCGGCCGTCGAGGACTACGTCACGAACATCCTCCCCAAGGTCCGCGACCCCCTGCCGGTCCCGGTGGACGCGCCGGAGCCGCCCCGCGGGTACCCCGTTCCCGAGCAAAGGTGACCGATCGTACATACGATTGGCTCTGTACCCGCCGTGCGGCGCCCGCGGTGTCCGCTCGGCCGGAACGCAACTGACCAGCTCGGGGTGGGAGACGTATGACCCAGGCCGCCAGTCCGGCGCGGACCGTCATTCTGACCGTCGACGACGACCCCGGAGTGTCGCGCGCCGTCGCCCGTGACCTCCGCCGCCGCTACGGCGAGGGCCACCGGATCGTGCGCGCCGAGTCCGGGGACGCCGCCCTGGACGCCCTGCGCGAGCTGAAGCTGCGCGGTGACCAGGTGGCCGTGATCCTCGCCGACTACCGGATGCCTCAGATGAACGGCATCGAGTTCCTGGAGCAGGCCCTCGACGTGTATCCCGGCGCGCGCCGGGTGCTGCTGACCGCGTACGCGGACACCAACGCGGCGATCGACGCGATCAACGTCATCGACCTCGACCACTACCTGCTCAAGCCCTGGGATCCGCCGGAGGAGAAGCTCTATCCGGTCGTCGACGATCTCCTGGACGCGTGGCGGGCCAGCGACTACCGGCCCGTGGGAGCCTGCAAGGTGGTCGGCCACCGGTGGTCGGCGCGTTCGTCGGGCGTCCGGGAGTTCCTGGCCCGCAACCAGGTGCCCTACCGGTGGTACTCGTCCGACACCCCCGAGGGACAGCGGCTGCTGAGCGCCGCGGGGCAGGACGGGGAGCGGCTGCCGCTGGTGGTCACCCCGGACGGCACGCCGCTCGTCGAGCCCGACGACCACGAGATCGCGGCGCACGTCGGACTCGCCACGACACCCACCTCGGAGTTCTACGACCTCGTCGTCATCGGCGGCGGACCCGCCGGGCTCGGGGCCGCCGTGTACGGCGCCTCCGAGGGGCTGCGCACGGTGCTCGTGGAACGGTCCGCGACCGGTGGGCAGGCGGGCCAGAGTTCACGGATCGAGAACTATCTCGGCTTCCCCGACGGCGTCTCCGGGGGGCAGCTCACCGACCGGGCGCGGCGGCAGGCGGCCAAGTTCGGCGCCGAGATCCTCACCGCGCGTGAGGTGACCGGACTGGAGGTCACCGGGGCCTCGCGCACCATCCGCTTCTCGGACGGCTCCGCCATCTCCGCGCACGCGGTGATCCTCGCGACCGGGGTGTCGTACCGACAGCTCCAGGCACCCGGCCTGGCCGAGCTGACGGGCTGCGGCGTCTACTACGGCTCGGCGCTGACCGAGGCGGCCGCCTGCCAGGGCCACGACGTGTACATCGTGGGCGGGGCGAACTCGGCCGGCCAGGCGGCGATGTATCTGGCCCGGGGCGCCAAGTCCGTCACCATCCTGGTGCGCGGCCCCTCGCTGTCCGCCTCGATGTCCCACTATCTGATCGAGCAGATCGGCGAGGCGTCCAACATCTCGGTGCGCACCGGCACGGTCGTCGAGTCCGCGCACGGCGACGGCCATCTGGAGCAGTTGACCCTGCGCGATGTGGAGAGCGGCCACACCGAACTCGTCGACGCGCAGTGGATGTTCCTGTTCATCGGCGCGGCCCCGCTCACCGACTGGCTGGAGGGCACGGTGCTCCGGGACGGCCGCGGATTCATCGTGGCGGGCCCGGACATGACACCCGACGGGCAGCCGCCGCGCGGCTGGGAGCTGGACCGGCCTCCGTACCACCTGGAAACCAATGTGCCCGGCGTGTTCGTGGCCGGGGACGCGCGCGCCGAGTCGGCGAAGAGGGTCGCGTCCGCGGTCGGAGAGGGAGCCATGGCCGTCATGCTCGTCCACCGTTATCTGGAGCAGTCGTGAGCGGGCGGCCGGTGCCGTGCGACGCGGCGGAACTCAGCACGCTCTTCCTGTTCGAGAAGCTCGACGCCGACCAGCTCGACCGGCTGTGCCGGGAGGGCCGGACGGAGGAGTTCGACCCCGGGCCCGTCTACACCGAGGGTGAGCCGGCCACCTGCTTCTACGTGCTCCTGGAGGGCACGGTGGTGATGTCGCGCCGGGTCGGCGCGGACGACGTGGAGATCAGCCGCACCTCGAAGCGCGGGGTGTACGCGGGCGCGATGCAGGCGTATCTCAGCGGCCCGGACGACGCCCGGTACAAGGGTTCCATGCGGGTCACCGAGCCCTCGCGGTTCTTCGTGCTGCCCGCGGCGACGTTCTCCGCGATCCTGCGGGACTGGTTCCCGATGGCCGTCCATCTGCTGGAGGGCATGTTCTTCGGCAGCCAGAACACCCAGCGGACCATCGGGCAGCGCGAACGTCTCCTGGCACTCGGCTCGCTGTCCGCGGGGCTGACGCACGAGCTCAACAACCCGGCCGCGGCGGCCGTGCGGGCCACCTCCGCGCTGCGCGACCGGGTGGCCCACATGCGGCAGAAGCTGGGAGTGATCGCGTCGGGACCCTATGCGCGCGACACCCTGGAGACGCTGGTCGAGATCCAGGAGCGCACCGCCGAGCAGGTCGCCAAGGCCACGCCGCTGACCCCGCTGGAGGCCTCCGACCGGGAGGACGCGCTCGCCGACTGGCTCGACGACCACGAGATCGCGGGCGGCTGGCAGCTCGCGCCCACGTTCGTGCAGGCGGGGCTCGACACCGACTGGCTTGACCAGGTCGCGGCGGCCGTGGACGGACCGACCCTCGAAGGCGCGGTCCGGTGGCTGAACTACACGGTCGAGACCGAGCTGCTCATGAACGAGATCGAGGACTCCACCACCCGGATCTCGCACCTGGTGGACGCGGCCAAGCAGTACTCACAGATGGACCGCGCGCCCTACCAGGTCGCCGACGTGCACGAACTGCTCGACAGCACCCTGATGATGCTCGCCGGCAAGATGGGCTCCGGCATCAAGGTCGCCAAGGAGTACGACCGGTCGGTGCCGCGGATCCCCGCCTATCCGGGCGAGTTGAACCAGGTGTGGACGAACCTCATCGACAACGCCGTCTCGGCGATGGACGGCGAGGGGAAGCTGACGGTGCGCACGGCGCTCGACGGCGACCATGTGCTCGTCGAGTTCCACGACACCGGTTCCGGGGTGCCCGCCGAGATCCGCGACCGCATCTTCGACCCGTTCTTCACCACGAAGCCGGTGGGTGAGGGCACCGGGCTCGGCCTGGACATCTCCTGGCGGATCGTCGTCAACAAGCATCACGGAAGTCTGCTGGTGCAGTCCGTGCCCGGCGACACCCGCTTCCAGGTGCGCCTGCCCCTGACCGTCGCGGAAACCTCCGAGGAGTCGACATGACCACGCCGAACGGAATCGACCCCTCCGTACCGCCGAGCGGCACCGGCTGCACGGAGTGCGACGCGGCCGGCGGGTGGTGGTTCCATCTGCGGCGCTGCGCCCGGTGCGGGCACATCGGCTGCTGCGACGACTCCCCGGCCAAGCACGCCACCGCCCACGCGCGGAGCACGGGGCACCCGGTCATCCAGAGTTTCGAACCGGGCGAGAACTGGTTCTGGGACTACGACACCTCGGAGCTGTACGACTCCGGTCCCGAGCTCGCTCCCCCGGTGAGCCATCCGCTCGACCAGCCCACGCCCGGCCCCGCGGGGCGCGTCCCGGCCAACTGGGCCGAGATGCTCCGCTGAGGCCCCGACGCCGGCCCCGGGCCCGCGCTCAGAGGACCGTGTTGCCGTACATCTCGCCGAGCGGATCGGCGAGCAGTTCGACCCGGGCGCCGTCGGGGTCACGGAAGTAGAGCGAGGTGCCGCTCTCCTCCGTGTACGTGACCTCGGCGGCGTCGAGCCGGTCGCGCAGGCCGCGCCAGGTGACGGGGTCGACCGAGACGGCGAGGTGGTGCAGTCCGCCGAGGACCTCCGCGTAGGGGCCGAGGTCGAGGCCCGGGAAGTCGAAGAAGGCGAGCAGATTGCCGTTGCCGAGGTCGAAGAAGAAGTGGGTCGAGCCCTGGTAGTCCCGGTTCTCGATCATCTCGGTGAGGGGGAAGCCCAGGACGCCCTGGTAGAACCGTACGGTCCGCTCCACGTCCGAGGAGAGCAGCGCCACGTGGTGCACGCCGCGGGCCGTGCTCGCCGGCCTCTCCGGCATCAGATGGGCGTCCCGGATCCGCTGACGCTCCGCTTCGATCGCTGTCAGGTCCAACGCGCCCATCGAAAGCTCCTCACCCAGTGACAACGCACTTAGTACTGAAGACAACCACTTCACTGAAATACAACCACTTCACGCCATACGACGGCCTCGCTTCAGCCCGCGTCCGCCCGTCCGGATGCGCGGCGCGGCGCGAGGGACGATCCTGGAGACATGTCCGGACGGGCTCCTTTGGTCGTGCATCCGGCCCTGGATACCAGTGGCCGTGAGGTGACCGCGCGGGGTGAGAACCTCGGCGTGGCGTTCTCGGACGAGGATCTGCTGGAGTTCCTCGGCCGGGCCGGTCTGCCGGACGCGGAGGATCTGCTGGACGATCCGGCATGGGTGAAGTGGCGCGGAGGCCAGGCGCACTTCTACGGGACCGGATAGCGACACGGCTTTCGCTGGAGTGCCCGGGTCGCGGCGTTGCTCCGAACGGGAGGCGCGCTCACCCGACCCGGTGGGTCCTCGGCGCGGCGCGTTCCACCGGTGCGCGCGCACACGTTGCTCCGGCATGGACAGCACTCACGAAGCGTTGCGACACGTTCCCGCTCGCGCGGGTGCCGGCACCCGCGCGAGCGCCGGCACGGTCATGGGCACAGGCATCGGCCGGCCCTACGCCGAGCCGCCGGGCCGTCCTGGCCCTCCCGGTCGTCAAGGCGTTCTCCAGGGAGGCCATCCGCCGATCTACGCACAGCTCGTGTCGGAGTGGCGAGCCGAGGGCCGTCTCGTCCCTGAACCCCGCGAGGTGCTGTGGGCGACCTTCGCGGCACCCGTTCCGGAGCAGGGCGCCGACGGATCCGTTCCCCCGGTGCCCGTCCCGCGGGGACTGCCCGGCTGGTGAGGCCTATTCCTCGGCCGACGGCGCCAGGACCGCGAGGGTGCCGTTGGCCTGGCGCAGCGCCAGTTCCAGCGAGAGGGCCGGGTGCAGGACACCCGTCCCGTCCGGCGGGACGATCCATTCCAGCGGTCCCGCGGAACGGTACGGCGGTGGTACGGCGATCCATGAGCCCTTGCCGAGGTGGCGGAGCCCCGATCCCTCCCATCGGCTGGCGGGGTCGGGCGGCAGGAAGAAGCCGACGCGGTGGGCCGCGCAGTCGACCAGGGTCGGCCCCGGTACCTGGATCGGGTCGGACCACAGGATGTCCAGGGCGAGCAGGCCGAGTTGCTCGGGCACGCTGAGCACGTCCCAGTAGCGTCCGGCCTCCAGGAGGCAACCCCCGCTCCCCTGGTCCCACTCCCGTTTGCACGCTCTCGGATTCCTGGCGGCCGCGGCGAGCCACTCCACGCTCTGCATCCACATCACGTTCGTCACGGATCACCCCGGAGATAGTCCCCTCCACTCGGCAGATGCGGAAGGAGGCACCGGCCGAAGCCCGCGGTTGCCCGCCAGGACCTCGGCATACGCATGTTGGTAGATATCTCTACATGGCGGAAGGGGTGGCGCGGTATGGCGTTTCCGATGGCCTGTTCACGACGGCTGTGACGGTGCGTGAAGGGATTCGAGGGAGCGGGCGTGGAGCGGGCTCGTGTGCCAGCGGGCCGTGAAGGTGCGTTCGGGCAGGGAGCAGGTCACGGTCAGCCGGTGCGGGGTCTCCAGGAAGAGCACGTCGACCCGCAGGGTGCCCGGGTCGGTCCAGCCCCCGCTGACCGCCGTGGGCGTCGGGCCGGGATCGACGGTCCAGCCGGTTCCGCCGAGCCGCAGTTCGAGCCGCCGGTCGCCCTCCACCAGGGTGACGCGCGGGCCCTTGTCGCCCTCGGTGACGACCACGCCGGTCAGCGTCCGCTGGTCCGCGCAGACGCCTCCGGCGGGAACGAACCGCGCGTCCGACCACACGTCCCCGGGCTCCGGGGGCTCGGACCCGGCCTCGACCGGCGGCAGCGCGAGCCGGGCGAGCCGTCGGCGCAGCGCCTCGTCGCCCTCGCCTCCGGCCGGCAGCGGTGCCGTACCGAACGCGGGCAGCAGGTGCCGCCACATCAGGTCAAGCAGCTCCTGCATCCGGTCGGTCGCCGCGGTCGTCGCGATCACCGCGTCGTGTTCGGGCAGCACGACGCAGAACTGTCCGAACGCCCCGTCGCCGCGGTATCCGTGCCGTCCTCGCCAGAACTGGAATCCGTAGCCCTGCTGCCAGTCCGACCTGGCCCCCTCGGGGGTGCCGTCCGCGTTCGCGATGTGGGCGCGGGTCGCCTCCGCGATCCAGGAGGCCGGCAGCAGCCGCCGCCCGTCCCACACGCCTTCGCGCAGATACAGCTGGCCGAGCCGGGCGATCGCGTCGGTCGCGGCGTGCAGCCCGCTGAAGCCGATCTCCCGGCCGGCCCGGTTCCGCGTCCAGGCGGTCTCCCCGATGCCCAGGGGGTCGAACAGCCGGGGCCGCAGATACGCGGTCAGCGACAGCCCGGTGACCCGCTGGACGATCGTGGCGAGTGTGTAGGTGGCGGACTGGTTGTACGCGAACACGGTGCCGGGTTCGCGGTCCGGCGGGATCAGCAGGAAGCCGCGTACCGCCTCCTGCCGGTCGAGCCGGAGCGCGTCGGCATAGGTCTCGGCGAGGTGGCCGCTGGCCATGGCCGCGACATGCCGGACCAGCATCCTGCGGCTGCGCGGATCGGTGATGTCGGCCTCGAACCCGGGGAAGTACGAGATCACCGGGCGGTCCAGGTCCAACAGGCCCTCGGCCACGGCGAATCCGGCCGCCGTGGAGGTGAAGCTCTTGCTGAGCGAGTAGAGGAGCTGGAGGCGCTCGGGTGTGTACGGCGCCCACCAGCCGGAGGCGACGAGGTGCCCGTGGCGCAGGATCATCAGACTGTGCGGTTCGATGTCCGGGTCGGCCTCGACGGCGTCGAGGAACGCGGTGATCCCCGAGGCGTCGACTCCCTGCTCGGCGGGCGGGCTGACGGGCAGCGGTCGGGCACTCATACGGGCGGCCTCCGGGTGGCTCGGGCGGTGCACGGCGACTGGACGACAATCGGCCGAGGACATTGCGTGCATCTGACATCTTTCCCGGGCGCCTCCCCCGTGTCCATGTCCCGGCGGCGACGGCACCGCCCGGTCCCCGGTCCGACGTCAACTGCCGCCTCCGGACGGCCCGTTCCCGGTTCGGCGTCAACTCCCTTTTCTGGAAGGAGAGTTGCTGGACCACAAGAGGCCGCGGGCTCCTGGCACGGCAAGGAGTCCGTGCGGTGAATCGACGGGGAACACGGGCCTGAAGTGTTCGTACGGGTGCGCGACGGCGTCGCGGCCGAGTAAAAACAGGTATCTCTATCCGTCTTCCGTTGAACACTCTTCGTCACGTCCCGCGTACTTCTGGGAAAGGTGAGTGACCGGTACGCGACGAGGGATGACGATGGCCAAGGCGCAAGACTCCGCGGGCGAGTTGATCGCCGAGAGATACCGGCTGCTCGAGATCGCCCTGCGCGAAGAGGGCCGGGCCGTCTGGCACGGCGAGGACACGGCCTTCGGACGGCCCGTCGTCCTGACCCGGTCACGCGTCGCCGAGCACCGGGGCGAGAAGGCGCGGGAGCCCGCCGCCGACCGGATCCTGCGCGCGGCCGAGATCCTGGGTCCGGCCTGTCCCGGCCAGGTGGCCGCGGTGCTCGACGTGGTCGAGGGGAGCGACTTCGTGTGGACCGTCACGGAGCGGCCCCCGGGCGGCCCGCTGACCGAACTCCTGCTGCGCGGCCCCGTCGCCCCGGTGCGGGCGGCCAGGATCGGGCTCGGCGTCCTCGATGTCCTCACGGCCGCCCACCGCGAGGGAGTGCCCCACGGCGAACTCGGCCCGAGCCAGGTGTGGGCCGACGAGCACGGCACCGTCACCGTGACGGGGTTCGGGCTGGCGGCGGCCGGCGACGCTACGCGCGTCACCGCTCCCTCGTACGCCTCCCCGGAACAGGCCCGTGGTGAGGGCGGCGCACCCGCCGCGGACTTCTGGGCGCTGGGCGCGATCATGTACGCGCTGGTCGAGGGCCGGCCGGTCGTGCGGGACCGCGGCCAGACGGAGGCCACGCTCCGGGCGGTGGACCGGCTGCCGGTCAGGGCACCGCGGAGCGCGGGCCCGCTCGCGCCCGCCATTTTGGGCCTGCTGCGCTGGGACCCCGAGGAGAGGGTGCCCGAAGCCGTCGTGCGCGAGGCGCTGACGCGCATCCTGCGGCAGGACCTCGAAGAGACGACGCCGCCGGAGCCGCTGCCCGATCTCCTCGATCCCGCCCGGGACTTCCGCGACGGGGGCACGGACGAGGGGCGTCCGCGGCGCACCCGGGGAGGTCTGCCCGTCGGCAGGCCGGTTCTGCTGGGCGGGGCGCTCGCCGTGACGGTGGTCGCCGTCGGGGTGTTCGCCTCGATGGGCGGACTGCCGGGCGAGGACAACGCCTCCGCGTCCGGCTCCGCACCGTCACGGACGGCCTCCAGCACGCCGTCCGCGGCCCCCAGCACTGCCGGGACGGCGTCCGGCCCGAAGCCGACGGCGTCCTCCAAGCCGTCCTCCTCCCCCTCGCCCTCGCCGACCGGGGGTTCGACGGTGCCGGCCGGCTTCTCCCTCTACCGGGCGCCCCAGGGGTTCGCCGTCGCGCTCCCGCTGGGCTGGAAACCCGTGGAGACACAGTCCTCCGACGACCTCGCCTACCGGGTGACCTTCGGCGCGAGCGGCGATCCGCGCACCCTGGCCGTCACCTACAGCACCCAGCTGGGTCCGGACCCCGTCGCCGTCTGGAGCGCCCTGGAGCCGTCCCTGCGTGCCGTGACCACCGGCTACGAACGGGTGGGCGCCATCCAGCCGGTGACCTATCGCGGCATGAAGGGCGCCGACATGGAGTGGTACTCCGTGTCGGCGGGCGTACGGGTGCGCACCTTCGGCCGCGGGTTCCTCATCGGTGACCACCGGGGCTTCTCGCTGCGCTGGACGACCCCGGCGGACGACTGGGACACCACGGCCAACCGGCTGGCGCTGAGGACGTTCCTCAACTCCTTCCAGCCGAACGCGAAGTGATCGACCGTCACCGAACGCTCATGTCAAGGTCCTTCCGGGACACGGAGGCCGGACCTTCGCTGCGCCAGCCACACGGCGACCTCGTCGGCGATGGGCTGCCCGGTCTCCAGTTCGACGAAGCCGAACTGGCCTCCCTGATTGCACTCCAGGAACCACCAGATGCCCTCCGCGTCCTCGGCGAAGTCGAAGGCCGCGTAGGCGAGTCCGGTGAAGGCGAGGTAGTCGTGGACCGCACGGGCGATGCGATGGGGCACCGGTGCGGGTTCCCAGCCGTTCCCCGTCTCGCCGAACCGGCCGTCGACCTGGCCGGGCTCGGCGGCCTTGCGGGCGGCGAACAGCCGGGTGCCGATGCCGGTGAGCCGGATGTCGGCGCGTTTGGGAATGTACTGCTGGAGCAACGCGGGGCCGGCCGCCACGCCGGAGAAGTCCGTGCCGGGTCCGACCAGTGTGGTGGGCAGAGCCGCGGCAGGCTCGCCCGGCGGCGGCCCCGAGGCCGATTTCACCACCACTTCCCCGTACTCCTGGACGAACTGCTGGGCCACCCGGGGAGCGGTCGTGATGACGGTGGGCGGCACCGCGAATCCGCTGCTGTGGGCCACCCGTAGCTGCCAGGGCTTGTGCCGGGCCTGCTCGGCGCGGCGCGGGTGGTTCATCCAGCGGGTCGAGGCCGAGTAGAGCATGCCGAACAGGGCCTGCCTGGTCTCGGCGGTCAGCCAGGCCGAGGGTTCGGCGGCGTGGGCCGCCGGCTCGCCCGGCCTGCGCACCCACACGGAGCGCAGGCCGCCCATGCTGAGCACATGGCCGTTGACCGACAGATAGCCGTCGAAGTCACCGTGGGCGTAGTCGGCGGACAGCACCGCCTTGCCGGGCAGGTCGGCGGGATCGAGGCGCACCATGGGCACGCCCCGCTCATGCAGTTTGGCCACCACCATGTCGGCGGTGACGTCCTGTTCGGCCGTGAGTATGAGAACCGTCATGCGCGCGGCATCCGTCAGTCGTCGAAGTGCGTCTGGGAACCGGCCGTCGACGTCGTGGTGCCGGTCGCCATCAGCAACGCGCGGTCGCTGACGGCCGGGCGGCCGTCGGGCAGCACGTTCAGTTGCAGGGACACGTCGAAGTGGTACGGGGGTATTGCGGCCGACTGCCCCGAGGGCAGGGCGTAGTTGAGAGTGAACGGTCGCACGAAAGATCCTCCCGCGGTCGCGCGATGGCCAATACCCACCCGTACGTGACACGGCCGTAAGGAATTCATCACTTTCTGCCACATCGGGGTGAAGGTCATCACATCGCGTCGTTTCTGTCTTACACATTTCGGATTTACTTGGGTGTCCGCTTGGTTCCGGTCCACGCGTGGCAGCCAGATTCCACGCAAACCTTAGGCCAATGCTTCATCCTCCGTGACATCAACGCCCCGCCATCCCAGGAGAGTTCCCGTTGACCGCAGCCATCACCTCGTCCGAGGAATCCGCCGCGGGGTCCGGCGCGCCGGACCCCGTCGAGCGCGACGCCCATGATTTCGGCGCCTACGCGCGAAACGGTGGCTGGGCCTTCGCGCTGAAGGTGGCGCGCAGTGTCCGGCCCGGCGGACAGTCCGCCGACGAGACGCGGAAGGTGTCCGCGAAGGAGTTCGCGGAACTGGCCGGCTGCTCGTCCGAGCGCGTCATGCGCTACTACAGGGCCTGGGACCGGGCCGCCGACGACGGCCTGGTCCCCCATTTCGAGACCCTGCTGCCCGGCGCGGACGTCGAACTGCCGGACGCGGAGGCCTGGTCCACGTACTACGCCTCCCGTTCGAGCGCCGCCTCCGAGCGCGGCACGGCCATCGCCGAGGCCGCGGAGGCCGAGGGCATCCGTCCCACCAAGGCCCTGGAGGTGGCCGAGAACCCGACCGCGCTGCGGGCCGCGATCCTCGCCGACCCCTCCACGGCGAAGGCGGCGCGCGCCGCGCTGCTCGACCGGGTGAAGGAAGACCCGGCGCTCCAGACCGAGTTGGCCCGCGACATCTCCCGCACGGACGAACTCAAGAAGGCGGTCGCCACCGAGAACCGGGCGGCCGACCGTATCGGCTACGTGCGCCAGATCGCGGAGAAGGGCCAGATCAGGACACCGGCCGGGCAGACCCTGGACGCACCGGCCGAGCTGCGCTCCGAGGCCGAGCGGCACCTGTCCCTCCTCGACGAGCTCGACGAGGGCGAGGACGCGGGAGAGTGGGCCACGGAGGCGTACGACACGATGAGGAACCTCGTCGTCGAGACGGTGGAGGCCGACCCCGAACTGCGCGTCCAGGAACGCCGGACGAAGTTCTACAGCAGCCTGCAGAAGGCCACGAGGGTGTTCGAGGAGCTGACGTTCGACGACGCCGACGACATCTACGAGGACGACATGGTGCAGCGCCTGGAGGAGCTCCAGCAGACGATCGGCACCGCCATCGCGGCGCTGCGCGGGGCGGCCGGCCGGGAGTGAGCGGGCCGTTCGGCCGCGCGGGAACGGGTGTTCCCGCGCGGCCGAACGGTCACCGCGGCAGGTCCTCGGGGGCGGTGGCCCACTCGGTGTCGGGCTGCTCACCGAGTCGGAAGCTCACCGTGCCGCCCTCGGTCGTGAGACCGGCGCCGGTCCAGGAGCGCTGCGTGGGGCGCCCGTCGACCCGTACGGCGTCGATGTACAGGTGCGTGGCGTCCGCGTCGGGCGCGCTGATGACGATGCTCTTCCCGCCCGGCCGCGGCACCACCGCGCGCGGGAAGACCGGGGCGCCCAGGAGCAGCGTCGCGCTGCCCGGGGTCTGCGGGTACAGGCCGAGCGCGGAGAAGACGTACCAGGCGGACATGGTCCCGAGGTCGTCGTTGCCCGGCAGGCCCGAGGGGCCGGTGCCGTAGACGGTGTCGAGGATCTGCCGGACGGTCGCCTGGGTCTTCCAGGGCTGTCCGAGCCCGTTGTAGAGCCAGGGCGCGTGGATGCCGGGCTCGTTGGTGGGGTCGTAGCGCAGGGCGTCCCCGCCGCGTACGGACCAGGAACCGTCGGCCTTGTGGAAGAAGCCGTCCAGCCGTGCCGCGGCCGTGTCCCGGCCGCCCATGGCGGCGGCCAGCCCCTGGACGTCCTGCGGGACCATCCAGGTGTACGTGGCGCTGGTGCCCTGCGCGAAGCCGAGGTCGCTGCCGGGGCTGAACGGCGTCACCCAGGACCCGTCGAGCCTGCGGGCCCGGATGTAGCCGGCGTCGGCCGTGGCGGCGGGGTCGAAGACATTGCGCCAGTAGGCGCCCCGCTCGGCGAAGACGGCCGCTTCCTGGTCGCGGCCCAGCAGCCGCGCCCACTTGGCGAGCGCCGAGTCGGCGACCGCGTCCTCCAGTGTCTCGGCGGCGCCGCCCCAGCAGTGGCACACGTCCTGCGCCGCGTAGTGCGACGTCAGATACTGCGCCAGGTTGGGGCGTTGGCCCACGCACTGGCCGGGGCAGCCGGCGTCCAGGAGCCCTTCGGGGCGCGGCACGGTGGCCTGCCGTACGAGCGAGTCGAACGCTCCCTCGTAGTCGAAGTCGCGCACGCCCATCGCGTAGAGGGTGGCCACGGTCGCCGCCGAGGGGTCACCCGTCATGACGTGGGTGGCGCCGCTGATGTGCACCCAGCGGTCCCAGACCCCGTCGTTCTGCCGCGCGAAGTTGTAGAGGGACTGGGCGAAGTCGCCCGCGACCCGTGGCTTCAGCAGGGCGAGGAGCTGTATCTGGGCGCGGTACTGGTCCCAGCCCGAGAAGTTGCTGTACTGCGCGCGCTGGCCGCGGGCGAGACGGTGCACGGCGCCGTCCATGCCGTAGTAGCGGCCGTCGGCGTCGCTGATCAGGTTCGGCTGCATGAGCGCGTGGTAGAGCGCGGTGTAGAAGGTGGTGCGCCGGTCGGTGGTGCCGCCGTCGACCCGGACGGTGCTCAGCTCGCGGTTCCAGGCGCGGGCGCCCGCGTCGGCCACGTCCGCGACGCTCGCGTCCGGGGCGATCTCCCGGCGCAGGTTGGCCTCGGCGCCGCCGAGACCGACGTACGAGATGCCGATCCGCATGTGGACATCGTTGTCAGCACGCGTGTCGAAGCCGACGTACCCGCCGGAGCCGCGGCCCGCGCGGTCCGCGCCGGTGGCGTAGCCCTCCCCGCCCGAAGCGGTGGTGGACCCCGCGGACAGGGTGCCGTCCTTCCAGGTGCCGACGGAGGAGAAGTCCCGGTCGAAGGAGGCGCTGAAGTACAGCCGGTAGTAGCTCTTGCGGTTGTTCGTGCCGCCGTTGGCGCGGCGGCCGCAGAACGCGCCGGTCAGCACCGAGCCGGTCACCTTGCGGTGCGCGGTGTCGATGTCGACCTGCGCGTCCTCGCTGCCGTTGAGGGAGTTGGAGACCCGGAAGAGCAGGTTGGCGGGGCGGTCCGCCGGGAAGGTGAAGTCGGCGACGCCCGCCCGCCGGCTCACCGCGAGGTCGGCCGACGCGCCCGAGGCGAGGCCGAGCGAGTAGCGCCCGGGTACGGCCTTCTCCGCGGTGTGCGAGAAGTCGGCCGCGTACACCGCGTCCTTGGTGTCGGCCGAGGGCGAGGACGTGACGTCACCGACGAACGGCATGATCGGGACGTCGCCCGCGGCGCCGGGGTTGCATCCGGCTCCGTTGACATGGGTGAGGCTCAGACCACGGATGCGGGTGACGTCGTACTGGTAGCCGTTGGCGGCCCCGGTGCTGGTCTGGTCGCCGGTCGTACTGGTCGGGGACCAGCCGATCATCCCCTGCGGGAGCGTGGCTCCGGGGTAGGTGGTGCCGCTGTTCGCCGATCCGATCAGCGGGTCCACCAGGGACACCGGCCGCTCCACGGTACGGGCGCCCGCGCCGGCGGGGAGCGGAGCCGCCAGGGCGAGGGCGGTGGTCACGAGCACGGCGGCGGATCTGCTGCCGAACCGTCTTGCTGTACGCGGCCATGAGGGGCGCATGGGAGGTGTCACCTTCCGACGGACAGGGTGCGAGGACAGTCGGACCGGTGATGCCCGGCGACTGCCCAGGACCCCGGCCCGGGCGCGAGAATAGAGGGCGCCCGGGAGTGCCGGAAGTGACGTGCGCGTCCGGAGGGTGACGGCGTGGTGAAGGGTGGGCCCGTCCGGCGGAGAGAGCGGTGCGATGGCCGCCGACGCGCACCGGAATTCACTGATCAATCGTCATAATTCATGCCCCGTACGTCAGTTGGCGTCGACCCGGTACTGGTTCATCAGGTCGACGAGGCTCTGCGGGGCGTCCGGGCTGAAGCAGATCGAGAGGTTCGCGGCGGATTCGGTGGCCGCGTTCTCGGAGCGCGGGAAGAGCGCCTCCTCGTAAGCGGCCAGGGCCTTCTCGGTGTCGCCGGGGTGGGCGACGAGGGCGGCGGCGAGTTCGGCTCCGTCGAGCATCGCGAGGTTGGCACCCTCTCCGGCGAAGGGGGACATCACGTGCGCGGCGTCACCGAGCAGGGTGACACCGGGGACGCGCTCCCAGCGCAGGCCGGGCGGCAGGGCGTGGATCGGCCGGGCGACGAGTTCACCGTCCGCCTCCGCGATCAGGGAGCGCAGGCTCTCGTCCCAGCCGTCGAAGCGCTCCAGGAGACTCCGCTTGGCCGCCTCGGCGTCGGTGAAGTCGACGGCGCCGGAGACCGCCCAGTCGGCGGCCGTGCGCAGGGCCGCGTAGACGTGCAGGGAGCCGTCCGGGTCACGGTGGCCGAGCAGGCCCTTCTCCTCCGCGAGTGCGAACAGGATGCCGCCTCCGACGACGGCCGCGCCCTTCGGGTGGCGGGTGTCGGCGTCGAGGAGGTGCATCTCGACGAAGGAGATGCCGGCGTAGACCGGGGTGGCGTCCGTGACCAGCGGCCGTACCTTCGACCAGGCGCCGTCGGCGCCGATCAGCACATCGGCGGTGAAGACGTTCCCGTCGGCGAGGGTCACCTCGTGGCGGCCGTCCCCGGTCGTCCGTGTCCCGGTGACCTTGGCGCCCCAGCGGACGGTGCCCTCGGGCAGCGAGCCCAGCAGGATGTCGCGCAGGGCGGCCCTGGAGACCTCCGGGCGTGACGCGTTCTCGCCCGCGTCCTCCATCCGGACGGTGGCGTTCTTGTCGAGGACGCGCATGGCCTCGCCGCCGGCGTGGATGGCCGCGCGGAACTCGTCGTACAGCCCCGCGGCGCGCAGCGCGGCCTGGCCGGACTCCTCGTGCATGTCGAGCATGCCGCCCTGCGGGCGGGCGGTGGGCGAGGCGTCCAGGTCGTAGACGGCCGCTTCCATGCCGTTCAGGCGCAGGACGCGGGCGAGCGTGAGGCCGCCGAGACCGGCGCCGATCACGGCGATGGGGTGGTGGGTGTTCGTCATGGCCGGTTCTCCTTGTACAGGTTGTACGGGTCGTTCGGGGCCAACCGTCGCCTCGCGGTGACGGTGTGTGGTGGTGACGGCCGCGCGCCGGAAAGGCTCACGGCGTGTCGGGTGTGGTGGCCGCCGTCGGCGCCTCGGGCGTGTCCGGCCGGGGCGTGAGTACGACGCCGTTGATCAGGACGTGGAAGCCCCAGTCCAGACGGGCCACGCCCGGCCCGGAGAGCAGGTCGGCGCCCAGCGCGGCGATGTGCGGGTGCCGCTCGCGAGAGGCACCGCGCACCGCCGCGGCGAGGGCCGCCCACTCGCCCTCGGTGTCGGCCGGGTCCTTCTCCCCCGCGGCGTGTTCCGCCGCGGTGGCGGTGGCGAACTGGAGCAGCAGGTCGATCGCCCAGGCCGCCCGCTCACCGGGGACACCGCCCTCGTCGAGCAGGGACAGCAGCGCCTCGGCCAGGTCCAGGTAGCGCTCGCCGGACGGGCGGGCCACCAGGGCCGAGCGGGCGAGCCCCGGGTGCTCGAACAGGACGGCCGTGTACGAGGTGAGGACCTTCACGAGCCGGTCGCGCCAGTCACCGTTCGCGCGGACCGGGCCGAGGTCGACGCCGCCGAGCAGGTCGTCGAGCACCGCCGCGTGCAGTTCGGCGGTGTTGCGCACATAGACGTAGAGCGAGGCCGGTCCGGTGTCGAGCTCCTGCGCCAGGCGGCGCATGGTGACGCGCGTCAGGCCTTCGGCGCGCATCAGCGCGACGGCGGTCCGGATGATGCCGTCCCTGGTCAGGGCCGGCTTCGCCGGGCGTTCGCGGCGACTGGGGCGGGGGGCGGGTTGTCCTGTCACTCCTCTACGATAACGAACATGTTCGTTGCGAACAAGTACGTCACGAACATGTTCGTCGCTTTGTGCGCGGCGGCCGGATGAGTACCCGTACTCATGCCACCCGGCCCGGCGCTCCGCCACGATGGGGCCACCTGGACGAAGGAGCCCGCCATGCCCGGATCAGTCCTCGCCCCGCCCGGCCCGCACCCTGCCTCCCCGGAGCGCGCCCGTCGCCGGACGCTGCCGGGCGTGCTCGTCGCGGTGGTGATCGCGGGCATGGCGCTCTCCGCGTGGCACGCGCACGACGGGACGACCTGGCTGCTGGAGACCGTATGGGTGATCGTCGGGCTGCCGCTGGTGGTGATCAGCCGGCGGCGGTTCCCGATGACGACTCTGCTGTACTGCCTCCTCGCGGCGCACGCGCTGGTGCTCGCGGTGGGCGGCCACTACACCTACGCGCAGGTTCCGCCGGGCGACTGGGTGCGCGACACGTTCGGGCTCGACCGCAATCCGTACGACCGGTTCGGGCACCTCATGCAGGGCTTCGTGCCGGCCGTCCTGGTGCGGGAACTGCTCAGCAGGACGTCACCGCTGCGCGGCAGCAGGTGGCTGGCGCCGCTGACCGTGTGCGCGTGCCTCGCCTTCAGCGCCCTCTTCGAGATGTTCGAGTGGGCGGCCGCCGTGATCGGCGGCCATGGCGCGGACGCCTTCCTGGCGACCCAGGGCGATGTGTGGGACACCCAGTGGGACATGTTCTGCGCCCTGATCGGCGCGACCGTCTCGGTCCTGGTGCTGAGCCGCGTGCACGACCGGCAGCTCGCCGCGCTCCCGGCGGCGCGAGCCGCCGGGGACTGACCCGCCCCGACGGCACCGGGCTTCCGGACCGGCCTGTCCCGGCGGTACGGGCCGCCGGGAAGCCGACGCCTCCCCGCGGCACCGGCCTTCAAGGACCGGCTCTTCCCGGGGACGCGGACCGGCAGGAACGGACCCGCCCCGGCAGCACCGGCCCACAAAAGACGGCATCCCCGGCGGCAGGGACCGCCAGGAACGGGTGCGTCCCCGCCGCCGGGTTTCGTCTCGCCGCTACCAGCGGCTCTCCACCTGGCCCTTGATCCGCCGCTCGTACAGCTCGTCGATGGCGTCCAGCGTCGTGCGCGAGAGCTCGGGCAGCTTCGCGGCCGCAGCGTTGGCGCGGGCCTGTTCGGGGGAACGGGCTCCCGGGATCACCGTGGTCACGCCGGGCTGCGCGATGACCCACCGCAGCGCGAGCTGGGCCGGGGTGTACCCCTCGGGGGCGAGGGCGGAGAACTCGGCCGCCGCCTCCACGCCCGTCACGAAGTCGACCCCGGAGAAGGTCTCGCCCTGGTCGAAGGCCTCGCCGTGGCGGTTGTACGTGCGGTGGTCGTCGGCGGCGAAGACGGTGTCCTTGGTGTACTTGCCGGAGAGCAGCCCGGAGGCCAGCGGAACCCGCGCGATGACGCCGACGCCCGCCTCCCGGGCCGCGGGCAGGACCTGCCGCAGGGGCTTCATCCGGAACGGGTTGAGGATGATCTGGACGCTCGCCACGTTCGGGCGGGCGATGGCGGTCAGCGCCTCGTCGCACGTCTCGACGCTCACGCCGTACGCCGCGATCCGCTCCTCCTCGACCAGGGTGTCGAGGGCGTCGAACACCGCGTCGGTGGAGTACACGGGGGTCGGCGGGCAGTGCAGCTGCACCAGGTCGAGGCGGTCGACGCCGAGGTTGCGGCGGGAACGGTCGTTCCAGGCGCGGAAGTTGTCGAGGACGTAGTTCTCCGGGATCTGGTCGACACGGCGGCCCATCTTGGTGGCGACCATGACATGCAGGTCCGGGCGTCCGCTCAGGAAGGTCGCGATGGTCTCCTCGCTGCGCCCGTCGCCGTACACATCGGCGGTGTCGAAGAAGGTCACCCCCGACTCCGCGGCCGTCTCCAGCACGGCCAGGGCGTCCTTCTCACTCACGTCGCCCCAGTCGGCCCCCAGTTGCCAGGTGCCGAGACCGATCACCGAAGCATGCTGACCCGACCTGTCGAATACGCGCTCGTCCATGGCGCCAGTCTGACACTTCCCGCAGGCCGGACAGGACGCCCGCGCCCCGCGCGTCCTCGCTCTCCGGTGCGTGCGTCACCGCGAGCAGTTCCAGGACCTGGCGGCGGTCCGCGACAGGAGGGACGCTGGTCCTTCCTGCGCGTGATCGCGCCGCTGCGGCTGCCGGCCGCCGCGGGTTCACGGGTCAATCCGATCGCCCTGTTCTGAGCGGCCGCCTCCGGTCACGTACGGATCCGGCTACACCCGCGCCCCAGGCACGTGCTTCGGTTCGGCCAGGAGACCGTAGATGACCAGCAGGGACACGAGCATCGTGAACACCGACCAGAACGGGTAGACCGGCAGGAAGATCATCTGCGCGATCAGGGCGAACGCGGCCAGGCAGATGCCCGTCAGACGTGCCCCCCGGGAGCCCACGAACACGCCGAGGCTCGCCAGCGCCATCACGATGCCGAGGACGACGAAGATCCAGCCCCAGGCCGTGTAGTTGAGGATGAGCAGCCGGTTGCCCTGGGAGTACACCTTCGAGTAGTACCCGTGGTTGAAGATCGCCACGAACCCGTTGAGGAGATTGAACAGAGCGCTGACCATCAGCAGGATCCCGGCGAAGGCCACCCAGTGCGAACGCTCCATCGGCGGCACGAGGTCGGCTGGCTCAGAGGCTTGTTGCTGCATGAGATCCATGAGATCCAGCCGGATGCCAGACCGCAATTCGTACGGGACCGTTGGTGTTCGGACGCGACGGGGGCGGGTGGCCCGCACGGACCGTCGTCAGACCCCGTCGTCCGTTCCCTTCATCGGTTCCGTCGTCGGTTCCCGTCCGTTCCCGTCGTCAGTCCGCCCGCACCGGGCCGGGTACCCAGGCGGGACCGGGCAGGAGCGCGGTGTCATGGGCCCCGGGCTGCGGGGTGCGGGCTCGGTGACCGGTTCCAGCCGCCCGTCCGGCCGTACGAGGAACAGCAGCGGGTGTCCGGCCGGGATGCCCTGCTCGACACGGCGGACCGGACGTCGACGTTCGTGGGTCTGCCCTGGAAGTCCGGGGTGAAGCCCCGCTGCGTGTTCATCCATGAGTTCGCGCCGATGACGGCGAACGCCCCCGTCAGCGCGGCGAGCGGCAGCGGGGTGGTGAGCCGGAAGTGCGGCCACGCCGGGAGGCGGCGTCAGCCGTGGAGGTCGATGGCGATCAGGACCGCTTCCAGGAAGAGCGCCCAGGCCTCCACCCCGAATCCGCCGCATGAGCAAGGCATTCATCCTGCTGGCCGGCACTCCCGAGGTCCTCATCGGCTGGTGCCGGCGGTGGACGCGGGCAGGGCGTTGGCGGGGAGCACGAGGTGGGGGCGGGCGCCACCGCCTCAGCCGCCGGTGGCGAAGCCGGGGAAGAGGGTCATCCCGCCGTCGACGAACAGGGTCGTGCCGACCACGTAGTCCATGAGGTCGGAGGCCAGTACCGTCACCGCGTCGGCGATGTCCTGGGGGTCGCCGACCCTGCGGTAGGGGATCAGTTTGAGCAGCTCCGCCTCGGCCTCTGGGGTGTCCCAGGCGCTGCGGTTGATCGGGGTCTTGATGGCGCCGGGCGCGACGGCGTTGACCCGGACCCCGTGCGGGCCCAGTTCCTGGGCCAGCGTCTGCATGAGCATGAGGACGCCGCCCTTGGACGCGGCGTAGTTCAGGTGACCGGACCACGGAATGAGCTGGTGCACGGAACTCATGCAGACGATCTTTCCGGCGGAGCGGGAGACCTCCGGCACGACACCGCGCCGTAGGAACTCCTTGGTCGCCTCCCTGGCGCACAGGAACTGGCCGGTGAGGTTCACGTCGATGACCTTGTGCCACTGTTCGAGGGTCATCTCCGTCACCGACGCGTCCCGTTGCAGGCCAGCGTTGGCCACCAGGACGTCGATCGTGCCGAACTCCTCCAGCATCCGCGCGAACATCCCGACGACCTGGCCCTCGTCGGACACGTCCGCCTCATGGGCGAACGCCCGCACACCGAAGCCCTCGATCTGCCGGACCACGTCCTCGGCGGCCTCCTGCCCGAAGACGTAGTTGACGACCACGTCGGCGCCCGCCCGGCCCAGCGCGATCGCCGTCGCCAGTCCGATGCCGGAGTTCGCCCCGGTCACCAGAGCCTTCTGGCCCCGCAGCAGCGGCAGCCCCGCAAGCTGCCCACCGGTGTCCACGCCTGAGGCCACTGCCGTCTCCCATTCGTCGGTGTGCCGTGTTCGGGGACCGGACCGGCCGTCGGTCCGCCGGCCGGCCCACGCGGGCCGGCTCGGCAGGGGCGCCGGTGTCCCTGGGCCGCGCGGAGGTCCTGTCCGCCGCGGCCACGTCGACTTCGGGGCCGCAGACCCCGTACCGAGGCAATCACCCCTGCCCGGAGTCGGCGAGGGCGGACTCGCCCCGCTCGGCCGTTGGGAGTAGCCGGGTCCCCCCGGCGGAGCAACCGCCCGGCTCCGGTGCCCCCGCTGAGCGAAAGCACCGCACGACCGTGCCCGCCCGGGTGGGGAATCCACCGCGCGGAACAGCACCGGCCTGCGTGCGCGGCGCGCCCATCCGGGTGCATTCCGCCGGACCACGCCGCCGCGCGGGCCCGGCACCCCGGCCCTCCCCCGAGGATTCCGGCGTGGGCACCCACGTCCTGCCGGATCGACCCAGGAGGAGCCGCATGCCATCACCCGGGGCCGCACCGACGATCGTAGTCGTCATGGGCGTCTCGGCGTCCGGCAAAAGCACGTTCGGCAGGAAGCTCGCCCAGCGTCTCGACGTGCCCTTCGTGGAGGGCGACGACTTCCACACACCGCGGAACATCGCCAGGATGAGCGCGGGCCGGCCGTTGGACGACGCCGACCGTGAACCGTGGCTGCACACGCTCGCGAACTGGATCCGCGACGCGATCCGGTCCCGGCGGAGCGCGGTCGTGTCCTGCTCGGCCCTGAAGGCGACCTACCGGGAGCTGCTCCGTGCGGCCGGGCCCGGCGCCGTGTGGTTCGTGCACCTGGACCTGGAGCGGGAGACCGCCAGGCGGCGCATCACGCGTCGCACCGGCCACTTCATGTCCGAGCGACTGCTCGCATCCCAGTACGACGCCCTCCAGCCGCTGCTCGACGACGAACCGGGGCTGACGGTCGACGCGACGGGCGACACCGAGGCGGCCTTGGACCGGGTACAGACCGCCCTCGCCGCATTCGAATCCGAACGCCGGGGCACGACCACCGACTAGCGTCCTGCGCCGGAAGTTCCTAGGTAGTTCCCCGGCTGAGTCGCGGACGGCCAGTGCTGCCTGGTCGGCGACGGGAATCCGACCGCCAGGACGAGACAGATCTACCCACGGATTTCAGGCACAGGACACTAGAGTTGAGGCGACATTCAGCGACGGAACCACGGGGGACTGATGACCGGTCAGTGGGAAACACTCGGCGAAACGGGCGGCGTCGAGGCGTATGTGCACCGGCCGGCGGGTGACGTGCGGGGCGCCGTGGTGGTCTGCTCGGAGCTCTACGGAGTGAACGCCTACGTCCGCGACACCTGCGCCGAGTTGGCGGCCTCCGGCTATGTCGCGCTGGCGCCCGACTACTACTGGCGCAGCGCCCGCCGCACCGGACTCGGGTACTCCGCCGAGGAGCGCGACGACGGCCTCGTGCTGATGCGCGCCCTGGACCGGGACGAGTTGGTGGCCGACGCCTCCGCGGCGCTGGCCGCGGCACGCACGGAAACCGGGGAGCGGGGCGTGGCCTTCCTCGGACTGAGCATGGGCGGGCACATCGCGGTCCGGGCGGCGACCGAGCTGAGCTTCGAGCTGGCGGTCCTCTTCTACCCGGGCTGGCTGCTGAACAGCGGCTTCCCGCTGGTCGGTCCGGTGCCCCCGCTGGAGACCAGCGAGCGGATCGCCGCGGGCGGCGCGTTCCTGCTGGGCTTTCGCGGCGAGCTGGACCACATCATCCCGGCCGAGGAGTGGGAGCGGGCCGAGCGGCAGCTCACCGAGGCGAAGGTGCCGCACGAGCTGGTGACCTACCCGGGCGCCCGGCACGGCTTCGCCTGTGCGGACCGCCCGGACGACCACGACCCACAGGCCGGCGCGGATGCCTGGCGCAAGGTCTACGCCGCCCTGGAGTCGCACCTCTAGTGTCCTGTGCGGAAGTTCCTAGGTAGTTCCGGCTGAGTCGCGAACGGCCGATGCCGCCTGGTCGGCGACGGGAATCCGACCGCCAGGACGAGACAGATCTACCCACGGATTTCAGGCACAGGACACTGGCGGCACGCAGCGTCGAGCCGAGGGGCGAAGGACGGGGGCCGAGGGGGACGGCGGAACACGCACAGCGCCCCGGAAGTGCTTCCGGGGCGCTGTTCCGCGGCAGCCGCTTCCCTTGCCGCAGGACACGAACCGGCGGTGCCGGTCGGCGCGGTGGCCGGTGGATTCCTGTGTCTCTCCAGGACAGGAGTCACCGACCCGGAACCAGAGTGCCCTGAGATGCGGGTGAGGTGGGCGCGGTTCGCCGCCATGTCACCACGTTGTAAGGAACCACACACCCGGGAAGCCGTTCCGGAACCCGAGCGTGACCCCGATTCAAGAAGTGAACCGCGAAGTACCCGGGGGGGGAAGGGCGCACGTCGTCGCGATCCCGTCGTGGTCGCGTGGGCGGCCGGCGGTTCAGCACGCCGACAGCGGGTCCCAGTTCACCGAACCCATGAACACCCTTGCGGTGGCGCCGAGTTCAGGGTCCGCCTGTTGACGGGATGTTCAACTCCTGCCGCCCGCAGCCGATTTCAAAGGGTTCTTTGTTTCATATCTTGACGTCTTTGGTGCAGACCTTTAGGTTCACCGATCACCACGACTCCATGAATGCATTCGATGTTCACGGACATGAACCCCCCACCAGTTCAGGAGTGTCCCCCATGTCCAGATTCACCCTGCCCAGATCCGGAAGAGGGTCCGGGCGGCACCGAACGACCAGGCTGCTGACGGTGACCGCGCTCGTGGCGGCGACGATGTCGGGCCTGACCCTCGCCTCGCAGAACGCCGCCGCCCGGAACGACACCGTCGCGCAGGCAGCCGCGGTGCCGGCCGGCTGGGCCACCGTCGTCAACGCGGGCAGCGGCAAGTGCGTCGACGCCCGAGCCGCCGGAACGGCGAACGGCACGGCGGTCCAGCAGTACGCCTGCAACAGCAGCCAGGCCCAGCAGTGGCAGTTCGCGGCCACGTCGGGCGGCTACTCCCAGGTCGACAACCGGGCCGACGCCACCAAGGCCTGGGACATCACCGACGTCTCGACCGCGGACAGCGCGCTGGTGCAGCTGTGGGCGTACGGCGGCGGCACCAACCAGCAGTGGCAGGCCGTGGCGGAGGCCGGCGGCGCCTACCACTTCGTGAACCGCAACAGCGGCAAGTGCCTCGACGTGCCGAGCGCCTCCACCGCCGACAGCGTGCAGCTCCAGCAGTACACGTGCAACGGCACCACGGCCCAGTCCTTCTATGTCAACGCGGTGGACACCCAACAGCCGCCGGGGACACCGGACCTGGGCCCGAACGTCACCGTCTTCGACCCGTCGACACCGGCCGCGACCGTCCAGAGCAGTCTCGACTCGGCGTTCTCCCAGCAGGAGACCAACCAGTTCGGCACCGCCCGCAAGGCCTTCCTCTTCAAGCCCGGCACCTACGACGCCAACGCGAACGTCGGCTTCTACACCCAGGTCGCGGGTCTCGGCCTGTCCCCCGACGACGTCGACATCCGGGGCTCGGTGCACGCCGAGGCGGACTGGTTCCAGGGCAACGCGACCCAGAACTTCTGGCGTTCGGCGGAGAACCTGTCGGTGACTCCCACGTCCGGGTCGGACCGCTGGGCGGTGTCGCAGGCGGCGCCGTACCGTCGGATGCATCTGCGCGGCAACCTGGCGCTGGACGACGGCGGCTGGTCGAGCGGCGGCTACATGGCCGACACGAAGATCGACGGCCAGGTCAACTCCGGTTCGCAGCAGCAGTGGCTGTCGCGGAACACCGAGTGGTCGAACTGGACCGGCTCCAACTGGAACATGGTGTTCGTCGGCGCGAAGAACGCCCCCGCGAACAGTTTCCCGAACCCGCCGTACACGACGGTGGACCAGACGCCGGTCTCGCGTGAGAAGCCCTTCCTGTACGTCGACCCGGCGGGCGCCTGGAAGGTGTTCGTACCGTCCGTGCGCACCAACTCCAGCGGCACGAGCTGGAGTTCGGGAACTCCCGCGGGCACGTCCCTGCCGCTCTCCGACTTCTTCATCGTGAAGCCGGGCGCGACGGCGGCGCAGCTGAACGACGCGCTGGCCCAGGGCAAGAACCTGCTGGTGACACCCGGCGTCTACCACCTCGACCAGACCCTCAAGGTCACCCGGGCCGACACCGTCGTGCTGGGCCTCGGTCTCGCCACGCTCGTCCCCGACAACGGCGTCACCGCCATGACGGTCGCCGACGTGAACGGCGTCCAGCTCGCCGGGCTGCTGATCGACGCGGGCACCACCAACTCCGCGCAGCTGCTGGAGATGGGGCCGAGCGGCTCCTCCGCGGACCACAGCGCCGACCCGAGCTCCCTGCACGACGTGTTCTTCCGCATCGGCGGCGCGGGCGTCGGCAAGGCCACCACCAGTCTGACCATCAACAGCGACGACGTCATCGGCGACCACCTGTGGCTGTGGCGCGCGGACCACGGCAGCGGGGTCGGCTGGACCAGCAACACGGCAGACACCGGGCTCGTCGTGAACGGCGACGACGTGACCATGTACGGCCTGTTCGTCGAGCACTACCAGAAGTACCAGACCGTCTGGAACGGCAACGGCGGCCGCACGTACTTCTACCAGAACGAGATGCCCTACGACCCGCCCAACCAGGCGGCGTGGATGAACGGTTCGACGCAGGGCTACGCCGCCTACAAGGTCGGCGCCTCCGTGACGAGCCATCAGGTGTACGGCTTCGGCAGCTACTGCTACTTCAACGTCAACCCCGCCGTCGCCGCCGAGCACGCCATCGAGGCCCCCAGCAACGCGAACGTGCGCTTCAAGGACATGGTGACCGTCTCGCTGGGCGGTACGGGCACCATCCGGCACGTCGTCAACGACCGGGGCGGCCCGTCCAACTCCTCGACCAATGTCGCGAACCTCGTCAGCTACCCCTGACACGTACGGGAAGGAGAGTCGGATGCGCATCAGCGAATCCGGTCCGGCGCGCGGTGTCCTGCGGGTCCTCGTCCTGCTGGCGACCCTGCTCGGCCTCGCGGCTCCACCGGCCGCGCAGGCGACCACCACGGCGGCCCCGTTCAAGGTGCTCGCCCTCTACAACGGCACCTGGGACGCCGCCCACATCAGCTTCGTCCACGAGGCCAACGACTGGTTCCCGAAGCAGGCCGCGGCGAACGGCTTCACCTACACGGCCAGCAACGACTGGGACCTGCTCAGCAACGGAGGCGTGAACGCGTACCAAGTCGTCCTGTTCCTCGACGACCTGCCGCAGACCGCGGCCCAACGCGCCGGTTTCGAGCAGTACATGCGCGCCGGCGGCGGCTGGCTGGGCTTCCATGTCTCCGCCTTCACCACCGACGCGCAGAGCTGGTCCTGGTATCACGACCAGTTCCTCGGCAGCGGCGACTTCAAGTCCAACACCTGGGGGCCGACCACGGCCGTCCTGAAGGTGGAGGACCGGACGCATCCCTCCACCGCGAACCTGCCCACGACGTTCACCTCGTCGGTCAGCGAGTGGTACAGCTGGTCCAACGACCTGCGGCAGAACCCGGACATCAGGATCCTCGCCTCGATCGACCCGAGCAGCTTCCCGCTGGGCACGGACCCCGACCAGACCTGGACCAGCGGCTACTACCCGATTCTGTGGACCAACACGAAGTACCGGATGCTGTACGCGAACTTCGGTCACAACGCGATGGACTACGCGACGAACACCACGCTGTCGTCGACGTTCGCGAGCGCGACGCAGAACCGGTTCCTGCTGGACGGACTCAAGTGGCTCGGCGGGGCGGACACCTCGGTGCCACCGGCGGATCCCATCTCCGAGACCACCTGGTACTCACTCGCCAACTCCGGCAACGGCACCTGCGTGGACGCCCGTTCGGCCGGTACGGCGAACGGGACCGCGATCCAGCAGTACGCGTGCAACGGCACGCAGGCGCAGCAGTTCCAGTTCCGTTCGACGGACAGCGGCTACACGCGGATCACGCTCCGGCCGAATCCGCAGCAGGTCATCGACGTCACCGACCGCTCGACGGCCGACAACGCGCCGTTGCAGCTGTGGAGTTGGTCGAGCGGCCAGAACCAGCAGTGGCAGCCGGTGCGGGAGAGCACCGGGCGCTATCACTTCGTCGCCCGGCACAGCGGCAAGTGCCTGAGCGCGGCGGGTTCCGCGGCGAACAGCGTGCAGCTCACCCAGCGCGCCTGTGACGGCTCGGCCGCGCAGAGCTTCGCCCTCACGGCGCAGCCCTGACCGGTCCCTGCCATGCCGCAAAGGGTGTCCCCGTCGCGTGCGCGCGACGGGGACACCCTCGCCTGGGAAGCGCCCCTGCGGCTTCACACCCTCCGCCACCGTGCCATCGCGAAGGAGAACAGCCCGAACAGGACCAGCCCCGCGGCGACGCAGACGAGCAGCCACGGGCCCGCCGGGGTTCCGGCGAAGGACCGCAGGGTGCCGTCCATGCCCTTGGCCTGGTCGGGCCGGTAGTCGACGGCGGCCCGGACCGCGAAGGCCCCCGCCGCGGCGAACACCACGCCACGCGCGGCCCCGCCGCCGACACCCGCCGTGTCGACCGCCCTGCGGACCCGTCGCGACATCTCACCGAGCTTCAGGTGCTTGTGGTACTTGCGCATGACGGCCCGTACGGCGATCCAGCCGCCCGCCACGACAAGACCCACGCCGGCGATGCCGACGATCCACTGGCCACCGGGCATACCGAGCGCCTTGGCCGTGACGTCGCGGGACTGCCGGTCGCCCGAACCGCTGCCGCGCGCGCCGGCGGCGAAGGCCAGCACGGAGTAGGCGACGAACCCGTAGAACACGCACCGCGCGCCCGACATCAGGCGCTTGCCCGCCGCTCCGCCGTCCTGCCCGGCGGCACCGAACAGCGCCTCGGACAGCCGCCACAACGCCATGCCGACGAGCCCCGCGCCGAGGGCCCACAGCAGGGCCGCCCCGAAGGGCTTGGAGGCGATCTCCTGCAGGGCGCCGCCCCGGTCGGCCTGCTGTCCGCTGTCGCCGAAGGCGATGCGCAGCGCCAGTACGCCGACCAGGGCGTAGATCACCCCTCGCGCGGTCAGTCCCGCGCGTGCCGCTCCTTCCCGTGCCGAGCCGGTCGCCGCGCGGCGGGCACCCATCTCTCCGCCGCGGGCCGCCGTCCCGGCGTTCACACGGACCGCATCTCGTGCGCCGTACTCGAATCCAGCCGCAGCTTCATCTGAACCTCCTGGTCACCGGCCTCCGTGCCCAGCTCGTGCACGGTGAAGACGGCACCGAGGGCCTCCCGCAGACGCTGTGTCGCGAGGGGACCGCCCTGTGCCTCCACCGTCGGCTGCCCCGAAAGTTCCGCGACAGGCCCGGCACCGGCCCGGGGATCACCGGCCGTGTCGAACAGCGCGGTCCACACCGTCGGTCTGCCGCTCGCGGACTCGTGGGGCTCGTCCGCGTCCTCCCGGTCCGCGACGAAGCGTCCGGACAGGACGGCGAGCACGCTCTTGGCGTCGGCCGCGGAACAGTCCCCGAGCATCACGTGAACCGTTGACGCGGGCAGTTGTTGCACGCTCATGAAAACCCTCTCCCTCGCGTCGGCGTACAGGCACGCGCGCCCGCGAACGAGCACGTCGTGATGCCTGTGCGGGTACCCCGCGATCGGGCGCGAAACGAGGAACGCACGCATTGCTTGCGCCCGTACCGGCCCAGGTCAGAAAGGTCGGTGAGCTATGTTGAGTTCTCGTGGGACATGAAGGAGGCGCACCGGTGCCATCGCCGCAGCAGGCACGCGCACAGGCATCCGCGATCACCTCGGGAAAGACGGCACCCGAGGCGGGCGCCGCACCCACGTCCCAGCTCAGGGAACTGTTCGACGGGCCCCGGCTCTCCCCGGGCCAGCGGCGCATCGCCCAGTACCTGATCGAGCACATCACCGAGGCGGCGTTCCTGTCGATCACCGACCTCGCCGAGCGGGTGGGCGTGAGCCAGCCCTCCGTGACCCGCTTCGCGGCGGCGGTGGGGTTCAGCGGCTACCCCGCGCTCCGGGAGAGCCTGCAGGCCATCGCGCTCAGCACCCTCGGCAGCACACCGGGAACCCCGGCCGAGGTCACGAGCAACGAGCTCCAGGCCGCGGTGGACGCCGAGATCGAGAACCTGGAGAACCTGCGGCGGGACTTCGCCGATCCCGACCAGATCATCCGCGTCGGCCTGGCCCTGTCGAAGTCGGCGCCCCTGACGGTGCTCGGGCTGCGGATCTCCGTCTCGCTGGCCGAGTACTTCGCGTACGCGGCCCGCCGTATCCACCCTGACGTGCGGGTGGTGACGCGCGGCGGCTCGGTCGCGTACGACGCGCTGCTCCAGTCGCGCGAGGCGGGCGGCACCTGGGTGCTGGCCTTCGGGATGCCCCGGCACGCCCAGGAGACGCTCACAGCCATGCGGGTCGCGCGCAGCGCGGGCCTCCAGGTGGCCCTGATCACCGACCTCGGGCTCGGCCCGCTGGCCGACGAGGCCGACGTCACCTTCGCCACCGGCACCGGGTCGCGCCTCGTCTTCGACTCCTACGCGGCGCCCGTGGTCCTGTCGGCGGCGCTGCTCCAGGCCATGACCGACGCCGATCCGGAGCGCACGCAGGGACGCCTGGAGGAGTACGAGCAGGTCGCCGAGGAGCACCAGTTCTTCCTGCGCGACTGACCCCGGCACCACGCGAGGACGGTCACGCGACGGCGCGGGCCGCGTCGCCGCACGGACCGCCTCGCCGCACGGACCGCGTCTCGGCACCGGCCGCCTCTCGGCACAGTCGCCCCACGACCCGAGGCCCGAGCCCCTCGCGGTACCCACCGAACCCCTCCCCCGTACCGGCTGTCACCACGGCATCACGGGATCATTCATATCAAAGCACGCATGAATGTTTTCATGCCCTTGCGTATCCGGCGGTATATATAAATACTTCTTTCGGATCGTGACCTGGAGGCCTCCAGGTCACTACCCATGACCACCCGGGGCCGTCCGCTCCTACCCGCATCGGGTCCCGGGTGTTCGAGCGGGTCTCGCCTGCGAGACCCGTGGTGGCGGCCCCGGTCATCCCCTATGCCGGGGCCGCCCCAGAGTCCCCCGCCGACGTAACCCGGAAGCGATGAACAACATGGCCCTGACGTATTCACCGATCACCTCGGACTGGCCGTGCCAGGTCAAGACCCCCGGCAGCTTCGACTGGGAGCGATCGGCGGTGAAATGGCTGCGCGAGCTGGTGCCGAGCCGCTACGCGAGCTACCCCGTCCTGCACAAGCACCCCGTCCTGCTGGCCCGCCACGCGCACCTCCAGGTGCAGCAGGAGATACGGGTCGCCCGCACGGCACTGCAGACCGCCCGCTCCGAGCTGCCAGGCCTCGGCCTGCAGGAGGGGGTCATCGAGCACACCATCAAGCTGTACGCCGCCGAGCTCATGCAGCTCCAGCACATCGCGCGGAGCATCCGTACGGTGTCCCAGGCGCTGGTGGACCACGCCCACCCGCGAAACTGAGGTCCCGGGCCCTGCCGTGGTCCGGCGGGACCGAGCCCGAGGAGACAGCGTGGACACTGCTGGGAAGCAGACCGACGGCGCCCGTGGAAGCGATGATTCCGCACCTGCCGCACCTCTCGACGTGCGGTGGATCCACGGCTCGCCCTCGGCCAAGCACAACACGGATCCCGACATCCAGGTCCACGCCTACGACGAGCACACCGTGATCCTTCGCCAGAACATGGCGATCGACTACGAAGCGCCCTTCATGTTCCTGCTGTTCGGGACCGCGCGGGCCGTGCTGATCGACACGGGGGCCACGGCCTCGGCCGGCCTCTTCCCGCTGCGTCGCGTCGTCGACGAGGTGATGGAGTCCTGGCTGGCCGGGCATCCCCGGGACGACTACGGGCTGCTCGTGCTGCACACCCATCCGCACGGCGACCACATCGCGGGGGACGGCCAGTTCACCGGCCGCCCCGGCACCGAGGTCGTGGACGCGGCGCCGGCCAGCGCCTGGGACTTCTTCGGGTTCCGTGACGATCCCGACGCCGTCGCCCGGGTCGATCTCGGCGGCCGGGTGCTGGAGTGCCTGGCCACGCCGGGGCACCACGAGGCCTCGGTGACGTTCTTCGACCCCTGGACCGGGTTCCTGCTCACGGGCGACACCGTCTATCCGGGGCGCCTGTACGTCGAGGACTGGCCGGCCTTCACCCGCACCGTCGACCGTCTGATCGACTTCTGCGGGCGGCGCCCGGTCACCCACGTGCTCGGCTGCCACATCGAGATGACCCGGGAACCGGGGCGTGACTACCCCGTGCGCACCACCTATCAGCCCGACGAGCCGCCGTTGCAGATGACCACGGATCAGCTGCTGGACATCCGCCGGGCCATCGTGTCCGTCGGCCCGCGACCCGGCCGGCATGTCTTCGACGACTTCGTCATCTGCCGCGGCGACACACCGGGCGCGGGCTAACGGGTGTCGTTCGGGTCACCCGCCGCCCGTACCCGCCTGCCCCTGCCCCTGCCCCCGAACGCGCGCACGGATGGCCTACCCGGGGCGGTAGCCTGGCCGCGAGCGGGCACACGGGAGGGAAGCGCACCCCGACGAGATCTCTGGACGGACACATGGATTCGACCTCATGGACCCTGGTCCTCGTCATCGTCGCGGTCCTCGCGGCCGCCGCGCTCGGGGTGGCGCTGATGCTCCTGCTCCGCCTCGTACGCACCCGCCGTGATCTGCGGCGGGCCGGACTGCCGACCGGGCCGCGCTGGGTGTTCTGGGGCGCCGTCATCTATCTGGTGCTGCCGACCGACCTGCTGCCCGACCCGATCTACCTGGACGACATCGGCGTCATGCTGCTCGCCCTGCGCTCGCTGCGCGCCGCCGCGCCCGCCGTGTCGTCACTCCGGCCGCCCGCCGCCCCCGGCGGTCTCCGCGCCATGCCCAGCCCGCGGCGGGCCCCGCGCAAGTCGCGGGAACCCTAGGGCGCGGGTGGTCCGTTGAGCGGTCGACGGCCCGTGCTCCGCGCCGGATGGCGCGGCGGGCACGGATCACCACATCGACGGGCGGCGCCATGAGCGAGCTGGTTCCCGGGGCCAACACGCCCCTGCCGGACGGGGTCCTGACCCTCAGGGTCCCGGGCCCCTTCGACGTGTCCGCCCTGATCACCGACGACGGCGGCAAGGTGCGCGGCGACGGCGACTTCGTGTTCTACAACCAGCCGGCCGCGCCCGGCGCCCGTCTCGACGGCGACCGTCTCACCATCGATCCGGCGCGGCTGAGGCCCGGAGCTGCCCGCGTCACGGTCGTCGTCAGCCCCGCCGACCCCGCGACTCCGCTGGGCCGGCTGCCCTCCCCCACGGTGCAGGTCACCGCATCGGACGGCCGCGCCCTCGCCCGGTTCACCCCGCCCCGGCCGGAGCGGGAGACGGTGCTGCTCCTCGCCGAGCTGTACCGGCGCGGCACGGCCTGGAAACTCCGCGCTCTCGGACAGGGGTACGCGGACGGACTGGCGGGCGTCGCGCGGGATTTCGGGGTCGACGTCACGGAGGACACCGCGCCGTCGGGTACGGCGGCGAGCGCGACCCCGGACGCGGGGCGCGGAGCCGCACCGGGTGGCCGGCCCATGACGAGGCCGGGCGCCGGGCCGGTCGTGACGGCGAGAGGCGGATCGGTGGGTACGGCGAGAGGGGGTCCGGTAGGTACGGCGGATGGCGGGTCCGACGCCGATGGATTCCTGGGGCCGGTGAACTCCGCGCGCGGCGCCGCGGGTTCGCCGCCCGTCCGCCTCGACGCCCGGCTGACGGACGCGGCACGGAGCCATGCGACCGCCATGGCGGCATGCGGCCTGCTCGGTTCGGAGAGCCCGGACGGCACCTCCGTCTACCAGCGCGTCATCTCGGCCGGTTACCCGTACCTGACCATCGGAGAGCATCTGGTCTCCGGCCCGCGCACCGCGCAGGAGTTCGTCGAGTACTGCCTCTCCCGCGAGGAGTCGCGGCGTACGCTGTGCGATCCGGCGTTCGACCGGGCGGGACTGGCGTGCGTTCCCGACGCCCGCACGGGCGACCTGTACTGGACGGCGCTGTGGGCCCGGCCGTTCAGCCCGGCGGGCCTGGAGCGGACGGCGCGCGAGGTCATCGCGCTGACCAACGCCGAGCGGGCCTCGGCCGGCCTGCCGCCCCTTCACGCCGACGCGACGCTCACCGCCGCGGCCCAGGCCCACAGCGCCGACATGGTGGCCCGCGACTTCTACGCGCACGAATCCCCCGACGGCAGCCGGCCCTGGGACCGGGCCGCCGCGGCGGGCTGCACCCGCCGCTCCATCGGCGAGAACATCGCCTGCGGGCAGCGCTCCCCCGCCGAGGTGGTCCTCGGCTGGATGAACAGTCCCGGCCATCGCGCCAACATCCTCAAGCGCGACTTCACCCACATAGGCATCGGCCTCGCCGGAGGCAGCCGGGCGGGCACGTACTGGACCCAGCTCTTCGGCGGCTGACCCGGCGTCAGCCCCCGGGCGCCGTCGCGCCGCCCGTAGAACGGGCGACCATCTGAACGGCACCCATCCGAACGGGCACCCGTCCGGAGCCTCACCCGGCAGAGCGTCTTTCCGCCAATTCGCCGATTCCCCTTCACCGTTTGCGCTTCATCCCCGGGCAATGCGACCCGCGCGCCCCTTCAGCGCGTACAGATGGTGCCGACGCCCGCATCCGCGGGGCGGTTCGAGCCGGCACGTCGAACCGGCAGACGGCACTCGGGAGAAGAATCAGATGGTCTCAGCAACGGTGGGTACGGGCACGGCGCTCGGCGCGGTTGTGGTGTCCCTGCTGGCGGCCCCGGCGCAGGCCGTGACGCCGGCGGGCACCAGCCGTTCCGGCATCGAACGGGCCGCGGTGGCCGCCGCCGCGGCGCCCGACGACGCGGGCCTGCGCGCGATTCTGCGTACGGCGCGCAGCCAGGGAGCGCCCGGCGCGATGGCGAGAATCGACGACAACGGCACGGTGCACCGCCTCGTCGAGGGGGTCGACGACCGGGCCACCGGACGGACCATCAGCACGAACGACCGGTTCCGCGTCGGCAGCGTCACCAAGTCCTTCTCCGCCGTGGTGCTGCTCCAGCTGGTCGACGAGGGCAAGCTGAAGCTCGACAGGTCGGTCAACAGCTATCTGCCGGGCCTGCTCCCCGACAACAGGATCACCGTGCGGCACGTACTGAGCCATCGCAGCGGTCTGTACGACTACACCAACGACATGTTCGCCCGGACGGTCCCCGGCTTCGAAGCCGTCCGCAACAAGGTGTTCAGCTACCGCGACCTGGTGAAGCTGTCGCTGAAGAAGCCGCGCACCAACGCGCCGGGGGCCGCGTATTCGTACTCGAACACCAACTTCGTCGTCGCAGGGATGCTGATCGAGAAGCTGACCGGGCACGCCGTCGGCACCGAGTACCAGAAGCGCATCTTCACCCCGCTGAACCTCACGAACACGTTCTACGTCCATCCCGGCACCGTGATTCCGGGCCGGCACGCCAACGGCTATCTCACGCCCGACACGGCGGGAGCGGCCCTGGTCGACGCCACGAAGCAGACCGTCTCCTGGGCTCAGAGCGCGGGCGCCATCATCTCCACGCCGCACGACCTGGACACCTTCTTCTCGGCGCTGCTGCGCGGCAAGCTCATGTCCGCCGCCCAGCTCACCCAGATGACGAAGTGGACGCGGGTGAACAGCAACACGTCCTACGGCCTCGGGCTGCGCCGCCGTGATCTGTCGTGCGGGATCTCCGTGTACGGGCACACCGGCACCGTGCAGGGCTACTACACGTACGCCTTCACCACGAAGGACGGCAAGCGCAGTCTCACCGCGCTGGCCAACACCTCGAACAACACGACCGTGCTCAACACCATGTACCGCACCCTGGAGCCCGCGTTCTGCGGCAAGCCCGCGACCAAGGCCGCCGCCCGGACCGGCGCACCCGACGCGGCGCCCCTGGAGCGGCACGAGGACATCGCGCCCGCCATCACCCGCGACTGACGCGCCGACGCCCCCCGCCGCGTCTCACCCCTGGGGATTCGGCCGCCGGTGCCGCGGCTGGTCCGGGGCGGGGCGCAGCCGCGGCGCCGGGATGGGCAGGCTGTGCGGCTTGTCGGCGTCGACGGTGAAGGGTTCACGGTAGTGATGGATCTCCAGGGGGCCGCCGCCCACGAGCGTGTACGTGGCGACGTCCTGCCCGATCTCCACGCGCAGCCGGCGGCCGAGGACCTCCAGGGAGAAGGCGAGACGGCTGAACCGTTCCGGCAGCCGGGGCGCGAACTCCAGGGTGTCCCCGTGGTGACGCAGCCCGCCGAAGCCCGCGACCAGGGCCATCCAGGTCCCGGCGAGCGAGGCGATGTGCAGTCCGTCGCGGGTGTTGTGCTCCAGGTCCTGCAGATCCATCAGCGCGGCCTCGACCAGGTAGTCGTAGGCGAGGCCCGGATGACCGGTCTCGGCGGCGATCACGGCCTGGCAGCAGGCCGACAGGGACGAGTCCCGGACGGTGAGGGGTTCGTAGTAGGCGAAGTCGCGGGCCTTCTGCTCCTCGTCGAAGAAGGGGCTGCACTTGTACAGGGCGAGCACCAGGTCGGCCTGCTTGACGACCTGCTTGCGGTAGATGTCGAAGTAGGGGAAGTGCAGCATCAGCGGGTACTGGTCGGGGCGGGTGGCGGCGAAGTCCCAGCGCTGGTAGCGGGTGAAGCCGGCGTTCTGCTCGTGGACGCCGAGCTCGTGGTTGTAGGGGATGTGCATGGCGTCGGCGGCGTCGCGCCAGGCGGCGCTCTCCTCCTCGTCGACGCCGAGTTCCGCGGCCCGCCGGGGGTGCCGCTCGACGGCGTCCGCGGCGGCCAGCAGGTTCGCGCGGGCCATCAGGTTGGTGTACGTGTTGTCGTCGGCGACGGCGCTGTACTCGTCGGGTCCCGTCACCCCGTCTATGTGGAACCGTCCCTGGTGGTCGTGGTGTCCCAGGGAGCGCCACAGCCGTGCCGTCTCGGTCAACAGCTCGACGCCGGTGTCGCGTTCGAAGCGCGTGTCGCCCGTGGCGGCGGTGTAGCGGATGACGGCGTCGGCGATGTCGGCGTTCACATGGAACGCGGCGGTGCCGGCCGGCCAGTACGCCGAGCCCTCCGAGCCCGCTATGGTCCGCCAGGGGAACGCGGCTCCGCCCAGGCCGAGTTGGGCCGCCCGCTCGCGTGCGGCCGGAAGGGTGTTCTGGCGCCAGCGCAGCGCCTCGGCGACGGCACCGGGCGAGGTGTAGGTGAGCAGCGGCAGGACGAAGGTCTCGGTGTCCCAGAAGGCGTGGCCGTCATAGCCGGAGCCGGTCAGACCCTTGGCGGGGATGGCACGTTGTTCGGCGCGGGCGCCTGCCTGGAGGACGTGGAAGAGGGCGAAGCGGACCGCCTGCTGGATCGCCTCGTCGCCGCCCACCTCGACGTCGGCGCGTGCCCAGAAGTCGTCGAGATAGGTGCGTTGTTCGTCCACGAGCTGCTGCCAGCCGCTGTGCTGGGCGGCGGCGAGCGCCGCGTCCACCTGGTCGCGCAGAGCGGGCAGGGAACGGTTTCCCGACCAGCCGTAGGAGACGACTTTCTCCAGGCGCAGTGTCTGGCCGGGCTCCAGCACGGAGGTCACCGTGAGGCGGGCGACGTCGTCGCTGCTCTCGCTGGTCATGGTGGTCCGGTCGGGCCCCCTGACCGCGTGGTCGGCGGCCGCGGCGACCCGCAGCGCGCTGTTCCGCGTGCGGTGCACGAGCCGCAGCCGGCGGCCCGCCGCGTAGTGCTCCTCCGCCTCCAGCGGCGAATCCAGGGCGACCGCGGTCCGCGGATCGCCGGTGCGGCCGGGCAGTTGCTCGTTGGCGACGAGCTCCGACTGGACGACCACCCGGGTCCGGCTGTCGACGGGCTCCACCTCGTAGGCGACGGCCGCGATCGCCCGCTGGGTGAAGGAGACGAGCCGGGTGGAGCGGACCCGGACCGTGGAGCCGGCCGGCGAGGTCCACTCGCAGGTGCGGGTGAGCAGCCCGGTGCGCAGGTCGAGGACGCGCTCGTGGGAGCGCAGTCGTCCGTAGCGCAGGTCGAACGGTTCGTCGTCCACGAGCAGCCGGACGATCTTGCCGTTGGTGACGTTGATGACCGTCTGCCCGGACTCCGGATAGCCGTAGCCCGCCTCCGCGTAGGGCAGCGGATGCGTCTCGTGGACGCCGCCCAGGTAGGAGCCGGGCAGGCCGTGGGGTTCGCCCTCGTCGAGGTTGCCGCGCCAGCCGACATGGCCGTTGGCGAGGGCGAACACGGACTCGCTCTGCGGCAGCAGCCCGAGGTGCAGCTCGCTCTCGCGCAGGGCCCAGGGCTCGACTCCGTACGACGAATGGGTGATCACGCGGGCTCCCCCAGTTCGGCCAGATCCCGTACGACGATGTCGGCGCCGTGGGCGCGCAGGGCGGCGCTCTGGCCGACGCGGTCCACGCCGACGACGTACCCGAAGTGGCCCGAGCGGCCCGCGTCCATGCCGGCGAGCGCGTCCTCGAACACGGCCGCCGCGGACGCGTCGACACCGAGGTCGTGGGCCGCGGCCAGGAAGGTGTCGGGGCGCGGTTTGCCCGGCAGCCGCCGTTCGGTGGCGACGGCACCGTCGATGCGTACGTCGAAGAGGGACTCCGCCCCCACCGAGCGCAGGACGTCCCGGCAGTTGGCGCTGGAGGAGACGACCGCGGTCCGCAGGCCGCGCGCCCGGACGGCCTCGATATAGCGCAGCGTGCCGTCGTAGGCCTCGACCCCGTCCGTGCGGATCATGTCGAGGAGCAGTTCGTTCTTGCGGTTGCCCAGGCCGTGGACGGTGGCGCGGTCCGGCGGGTCGTCGGGGGTTCCTTCGGGGAGTTCGATGCCGCGCGAGGCGAGGAAGGTGCGGACGCCGTCGGCGCGCGGCAGCCCGTCCACGTACGCGGCGTAGTCGTCGGCGTCGTCGAAGGGGCGGAATCCGTCGCCGTCACGTCCGCGCAGGAAATCGTCGAACGTGCGCTTCCAGGCGGCCGCGTGGACCACGGCGGTCTTGGTGATCACCCCGTCGAGGTCGAAGAGGCAGGCCAGGATCTCTTTCGGCAGGCCGAGCTCAGTCATACGAGCAGTCTTCCCCCGGGAACCGCCTCCAGCGGGTGGCGCGCGCCACATCACCGGGCGCCAGGTTTCAGTCGTGCGGTCATCGCCCCCTCCGGCACAGGACTTCCCCTGTACCCCGTGTCGTCGATACTGGAGGCATGGAAATCGCTGTCCCCGTCCCCCTGTCCCGGCTCGTATGACCGAGGGGGGTCCTACCTTCGACGACCTGGTGCGGCGGGCCGCCGCGCTCGTACGTCCCGGTCGGCGCGCCCTTCTCGGTATCGCCGGCAGCCCCGGGTCGGGCAAGACGACGCTTGCCGAGCGGCTGGTCCGGCGGCTCGACGAGGACGGGGCCTTCGGCGTCGCGCATGTGCCGATGGACGGGTTCCATCTCGCGGATGCCGAGCTGGACCGGCTGGGGCGCCGCGACCGGAAGGGGGCTCCGGACACGTTCGACGCGGCGGGGTACGCGGCGCTGCTGCGCAGGCTGCGCGAGGACGAGGAGGATCTCGTCTACGCGCCCGGCTTCGAGAGGGTCCTCGAACAGCCCCTGGCGGGCGCCCTTCCGGTTCCCCGGACCGCCCGTCTGATCGTCACCGAGGGGAACTACCTGCTGCTGCGCGAGGACGCGTGGGCGCGGGCCCGCGCGCGGCTCGACGAGGTGTGGTTCTGCGAGCTCGACGAGGCCGACCGCGTCCGGCGGCTGGTCGCACGCCACGAGGAGTTCGGCAAGGATCACGACACGGCTGTGGCGTGGGTGCTGGGAACGGATCAGCGCAACGCCGAGCTGGTCGCCGCGACCCGGAACCGCGCCGACCTGATTGTCGGGCCGACAGTGGCCGGGACGGCGGCCACCGGAGAGGCCGCCACCGGAGGAGCGGTCGCCGGAGGTGCGATCACCCGGGAAGCGGTCGTAGAAGCAGGGGTCGCCGAAGAGGGAGTCGCCGGGGAGGCGGTCATCGGGCCGGCGGTCGGCGAGGCCGGATCCCCGGTTCGGGTTCCCCGTGGGCATCGCCCGCGGGATCGCCGATCAGCGCGGTGAACGCCTCGGTGATGGGGGCCAGTCGGACCGACGTGCCCGCGAACGTGGGGGTGCAGGGGCCGCCGGGTCCATGGCGGACGGCGAAGGCGGGCGGCGGCGCAGGTTTCGGGTAGCCGGGGTTGTCCTCGGTGTGGACGCGCTCGCGCAGATGGAAGGCCAGGCTGCGGCGGACGGCCTCCGGAATCCGGGGATCCTTCGTGCGCTGCCAGGCGAGGGCCTGCAGGGAGGTGATTCCGAGCGAGGTGTCGCCGATGTCGTCGCGGGCGGCGGGGTGTTCGAGGTTCCCCTCGGAGATGAGGCGGGCGAGGGCCTCCTCGGCGACGGCGTCGTAGGCGGCCGGATCGTCGGGGAGATCGTGCAACGGGCCACGCCGGCAAGGAAGACGCACGGAGATCAGCCCCTCGTGCCGGAGGTCGTCACATCCTCGACCAGGTTCGCGCGGGGGCCGGGTGGGCAGATGAGCGGGAGCGGGTGTGCCGGCCCGGCGAACATCACGGTGCCGAGAGGTGGGAGGCCGGGGCGGGGGGAGCGACCGTCACCGCGCCGCCCGCCCCGGCCGTTCAGGGGGCGGTCGTCCTGGATTCCAGGTCGGCCCGTGTGTCGTTGCCGTAGACGCCGGACTCGTCGCCGCGGATGCCGTACCAGAGCTGGAAGCGGGCGACGGCCGCGGCGAGCGTGGCGTCGTAGGTTCCGCTGGTGCTGCCGTGGTCGTACACGTTCGGGATGTGGAGCAGGCGTTGCTGAAGGGCCGTCACCTCGGGACCGCTGTCGCCCTCCCGGAGGGTTCCGGCGCCGTCCGGATCGGTGGCCCCCGACGAGTCCCGGCCGGCCGGTGCCGCCGAGGGATTCACTCCGGCTCCCGCCGGGGACGCGTCGTCCCGGCCCGCGCCCGGCAGCAGGAGGGCGACAGCGAAGCCGATCAGGGCCGCCGCCACGACGGCGACCGTGATCGCGGCGCGGCGCAGGCTCATGTCGCGCCCGAGGCCGTGGGCGCCTCCGGGCCGCTTTCCGTTCGGGCGTCCGCTTCCCGCGGTGGGTCCGTCGGCCGCGTCCGCCCGCGGCGCGTCGGCCGTGTAGTCCTCCCCGGCCGGGACCGGGGGCAGCTCCTCGGTCTCGTCCTCCTCGGGGGCGGGCAGGAGTCGTATCGCGGCCGCGGGTGGGGCGATCGACTCGTAGTCCTCGTCCGCGTCCGTCATCCCCTCCTTCTCGCGCACCTGCCGCAGCAGCTCCGCAAGGGACTCGGAGCGGCGGCGGCGCTCGATGTGAGTGGGTTCGATCACTGAGCGCCCGGTGGACTTCCCGCGTTCGGGCCGTGTCGACACACTGCTCTCCTTCCGTGCACGCGGTCTCCCGCCGTCCCTGTGCAGTGATACGGGGGCGCGGGCCCGGACGTTCAGCACGCCACCGCACCTCGATGACCGCGCTCAGGCCGGACCGGCCACCGCCGCGACTCGGACGCGCGGCGCGAACTCGGCCTGTCTCAGGTCACGTTGACGGGCCCGGGATTCACGCACGGGTCTCACGGACGCGGAGGCCGGCTCGGGATGGCCGATCCATGAAGCCGAGTTGGCGGAAGGTTGACCAATTCCCTGGAGATCACTTACGGACGCGTCTATAGGGTCGGCCGCATGCCCCCACAACCCCCGAGAACACCGGCGTTGCCGGTCCTCCCCTATCGGAAGCCCACCCGGGACCGGGACTACTGGGTCTTCGACAACGTACTGCCCGACGCGGACGCCGTACGGGCCCGGTGCGTCGGCAAGGACGACTGGGTCAAGGGCCATCCGTACACCTCGGAGAGCTGGCCGGGGCTGCGGACGATGCCCGGACTGGAACCGGATGAATTGACGCGCGTAGAGCGGCTGGTGAAGAAGGCCACCGGCGCGCAGAAGCTGTGGCAGCAGTCGACTCCGTCGGGTGCCACGCTCAACCACAACTGCGTCCAGGTCGTCGGCAAGGACGAGGGCGAAACCCGCCCCCACACGGACTCCCGCGCCCTGTGCCGTTACGCCGCGGTGCTCTATCTGAACCCGAACGTCCCCAAGGACTGCGGAACGAGCTTCTTCCGGCAGAGCCTGCCCGGCGGCCGGCTCGGCGGCAATGTCGTCGTCGCACCGCACAACAACCTGGTCGAGGCCCTCGGTACGCGTTTCGTCCCGCCGGACTCCTTCGTCGAGGACATCCGCGTCCCGCACCGCTACAACCGGCTGCTCCTCTACAACGCCAACCTGATGCACAGCGCCACCGACTACTGCGGGACCACCATGGAGGACAAACGGATGACCGCCGTCTTCTTCTGGATGGCGTGATCCGGACCGGCCGCCCGGCCGGCTCCCAGCGTCGGACACGGCCCCGGACCATGGGCGAATTCGAGTGGTCGTCGCAACACGTGATCGGTTGTTCAGGCCGCGAGCAGTTTAGACAGGCGCTCGGCTGGGGTTTCCCAGCCGAGCGTT